>JADFHG010000083.1 GCA_022567365.1 Planctomycetota bacterium
AAGTTCGTATACCCGAAACTTAAGCTGTGACAAAGCACTAGTTCGGTCAACGGGCACTCAGCCAGGGATCCGAGATCGTTGGTCGCGACCTCGACGGCGTTCGTCCATATGACCGTGGCCTGCGGCGGTCCGGTTTGCTGGACCAGCAGATTCGTCCCGAGCGGGATGCCGGTGTGGGTCGGTGCCGTGTGCCAGGCCGTTGTCATTCCGTCGATAGGACCGATGAGCAATGCACGATCGGGATCCTTGGGTTGTGAGACTCCCAGGGAGCCCTCGGGCTGATCCCCCAAGGGATTCTGACCAAAAGAAGCCGCAACCGCCGCAACGGAGAACACTCCGGCAAGCAGTGCGCCGCCCCATGACATTTTTCCACTCCGGCTCTGGTTTCGTCTAGACATGATCATACCTCCGTTGGATCGTCCACTCGATGGAACGATCCGTGACTCAGTTCATAGGGCAGGTGTTTCGCCTGCCCAGACCATTCCAGGCCGGACCATTCCAGCCCGGACAAAAGCATGCGCAAGTACTACAATGCTCGATTCCCGCCTAGATTGGTGACGCATCGCGAGAACCGATTACACGTAGCAACTTTGGCGATGGAGGTCAACCAGGACAGTGCCATAGGCAAGGCACTCTGCCCGGAAAAAACCGAAAGAAAACCGGCATGGCGTCGGTTGTCCGCTGCCAGCGGCCACGAAGGCAAACTGGGCAGTGTCGCATCTTCGCAAGATGGCAAACTGGGTAGATCTGTTATTCTGGACCCACCGTGGGGATGTGGTGAGCCGTCCTTGCCCCGGACGGGCTATACTTGTGGTCGCGCGTGGGCGCCGTACACTCGGCGGAAGAGATCGCCGTCGCCGTGCACTTACGCGCCAGTGTGTCCGATCGTTCATACGACGGTCGCACAGGCATACGCCGGTTCAATGGGTCCGATTCGAGTCGTAACCAGCGGGAAAAGGAAACGCACAAATGAAGCCGCGCCTTGTAATCCTCTGTCTTGTGGCAATCGGGTTGGTGATTGCATACGTTTCGACCAAACCGCCCGCAGGCTCCAAGCCAGGCGTATTCGTTGACGATATTCCGGAGAACGAGCGGGTTCTTGGCGAAGTGGGCGCGCGAAGCGACCTCGCCGAGCGCGAACTGCCGGGCGAGGAGCCGGCCGTCAAACCCGAATTCAGCGTCTCGGTGCGGGTCAACACCGAAACGCACATCGGGCGCAAGGGTGAGACCGTCCAGAAGAACCAGTTGATCTTCGACATTACAGCCGACCCGGCGTACTACGTTGAATCGCTCCGATTGGAGTTCTGGAGGAAGTGGACGGATCCACAGGGAAACGCCATCAGGCTCCACCCTTTGCAAGACTACGTGAACAACTACATCAAGGCCGGAGAAACGTTGACCCACCGCATCGAAATCGTCCCGGCGGAAATGGCCGCCTTCGGGGGTGACATGGGTACCGACGAGGATTGGGAAGCCCGAATCATCTGGTACGGCCGGGCCCGCGAAGTGAATCCCGACCCACTCCCCAAGCGGTAAGCGTAAGCGACTGATCCGAAGGAGGGGCAGCCGCGGCAGGTGAACCGTGCAGACTCGAATTCAAGCCCCGCCGACAGTGATCCCGCTTCGGAGGCAATAGTCACGAACAGCCGACGGGATGCCCTCGTCGTAGCCGATGCGCGATGACCAGCCGAGTTCCTCCTTGATCTTCGCGCATTCGAAGAAACACGTGCGCCCCATCAGCCACACCGCGTACCGCGTCACCAGGGGCGGTTTGTTCGAGCCGACGCAAGCATGCATACCTTCGAAGATGCGCGCGGCGATTTTGGCGACCGACATGGACACACGCCGTGTGACCTCCGGCTCCCCGAGGGCATGGGCGATGCGATTGAAGTACCCGGAAAGTGTAAGCACTCCGTCGTGGCAGATGTTGTAGGCCTCGCCGACGGCCCTTTCGCGCTCCGCTGCGAGTATGCAACCCTCCGCCGCATTGGCGGCGTGCACGACGTTGATCCGGTGGCGACCATCGCCGATGATCTTGAGCTTTCCCGAACGAATCGATGCGATGAGCCGACCGGTCGTCGTCCGGTCGCGCTCCCCATACATCCAACTGGGCCGGATCACCGTCACGGGAATACGGCCCGCTTCGTGAGCCTGCCAAACAATCCGCTCCGCCTCGACTTTGGCGCGGCTGTATCGGCTCCATTTCTTCAAGTTCGCGCCAATGGGGGTCGTCTCATCGACGACGGTTCCGGCGTTGCCGACGTCCCCATAGACGCTGATCGAGCTGACGTTCAGGAAACGGCGGACGTCGCCGTCGATTGCGGCCCGGAGCACGTTGCGCGTGCCGTCGATCGTGTCGCGTTGAAACTCGGCCCATGGACCCCAATCTCCGACCCGGGCGGCCGAGTGGTACACGATATCGACACCGTCGCAAGCGCGGCGAAGAGCATCCGTATCCGCAAGGTCGCCGCGAACGATCTGCGCACCGATACCCTCGAGGAAGCGCGAGTCGCTACCGGCGCGGCACAGAACCCGCACGTGGGT
The DNA here is from genome assembly GCA_022567365.1 of Planctomycetota bacterium. Classification (GTDB taxonomy): domain Bacteria; phylum Planctomycetota; class Phycisphaerae; order UBA1845; family UBA1845; genus JADFHG01. The sequence goes on from JADFHG010000083.1 coordinate 2,545, forward strand.
TCCACGCCGGCGGAGTTGTTCCACGATGTGGCTGCCCAAGAGACCGGTACCTCCGGTCACGAGGGCGGTTGTGCCCGAATGTCTGGTGCAGTCCATGGCAGACGCTACCATACGTACGTGCGTCGGTGCGCGTCAACCAAGGTGTGGGCGAGCACGTGCTGCACGATGATTGGAACCTGACCGAAGGGATCACCATGGCAAACGAACCAATCTGTATCCGCCGGACGTCCACCGTGGAGGAAGCGGACATCATCTGCGGCTGGCTGGCGGAGCGCGGCATCAACGCCGAGGTCTCTGACCGCAACAACCCCGGTGTATTTGCGTTCGGCGTGACCGACGTCGAGGGGATCGCGATCTGCGTGCCCGATGCCCAAACCGCCGAGAAAGCGGCCAAACTCCTCGACGAACATGACCGCGAACGCGCGCATACGGCCGATGGCCCGTCAATGCCCGTGGATGTCGTATGCGACGGCTGCGGTGAGACGTGCTCGTTTCCGGACGAAGATCGCGGTACGGTGCAGACGTGCCCCCATTGCGAGGGACACTTGGACGTACCGGGCAAGAGCGAAGCATAGCCCTTCACACACGCGTCGCGACAGGACCGTCTTGCGCGTGCGCGGCGGTTTTCGTCCCGAAATGACCGGGTCCAAGGTCGGCTGCCCTACGCCAACACCGGCAAGGCCCCGTGAAATCTCGTCGAAGCCAATCGTCGGGACGGCGGCAGGCTGGAAGATCGCGCGGCGCCGCGAATCGCCTCTGTGTTTGATCCGTGCAAACGACCGCACGGGCGCCAGGCTCGCGGATTGCGCAATCAAGACAACACCGCGAATGGTGCGTCAGCCGGCGAACGGCTCGGGATCGAGATCTCCGCGCTTGTCCTCCACCTTCGCGGCTTCATCCGCTTCCGGCAGCGGCTCTTTTTGCGCGTCGATGACTGGCCAGTCGGGTGAGTACTTGACGTTGATCTCGATGAAATCGTTCCATTTCTCGGGCAGATCATCCTCGGCGTAGATCGCCTCCGTCGGGCATTCCGGCGGGCACAACCCGCAATCGATGCACGTTTCCGGATCGATCACGAGGAAGTTGGCACCTTCGTGAAAGCAATCAACCGGGCATACGGCCACGCAGTCCGTGTATTTGCATTTGATACAGGGCTCGGCGACTATGTGGGTCATCAATCAGTTCTCCGTTAATGAATGACTTGCGCATCGACGACGGCCCTAGGATTCCCACACGGGCGATGTTTGTCAACCCGTGTCCGGCCACACGGTCTGCTTTCTTGGGAGCGGTGCGTCCCGGCTGCGAAGGTTTAATCGCGGTGACTCGCTCACGTGGCGCCGGAAGGTAGCCCCGGAGGGGCGGCAGAAAGTAGCCGTGCGGCGTAAGCCCGTGAGACGTTCCGCGCCACTGGGGCGATTCGGATGGCTCCGGCACTTGCCTCAGGAAGCCGCCGTCCGTATCGTCCGGTCGATGCCGACGCCCGTCCGATTGCTCCAATCAGCCCGCTTGATCTCTCTACTGACGTTAGGCTCTCGCGTGCTCGGATTGGTTCGCGAATGTCTCTTTGGCTATCTTTTCAGCACGTCCCAGACCCTCTCCGCCTTTCGAATCGCCTTCATGGTGCCCAATCTCGCGCGGCGGCTTTTCGGTGAGGGGGCTTTGTCGGCCGCCATGATCCCGGTGGTCACGCGATGCATCCATGAGGACGGCGAAGACGCCGCCCGCCGCTTGTGTGGTACGGTCATCACCAGGCTCATCGTCGGCCTTACTGCGCTGGTGGTCCTCGCCGAAGCCGGAGTCGCCCTCTGGAGATGGTATCGCCCGGACGTAGCCCTCTCGCTTACCGGCATCCTATTGCCGTACATGGTCATGATATGCGTCGTGGCCGTCGCGGGAGGCGTGCTCAACGTCCGCAATCACTTTGCCGTGCCGGCCGTCGCGCCGATGCTTCTCAACGTAGGTGTGATTGTAGCGGCAGCCACGGGTGCCTGGTGGTTGGGGCTGACGGGCGACGCACTCGTCCGTGCGATCTGCATTGGTGTGCTTGTCGCAGGGGTTGCTCAGGTCGCCCTCATGGCCGGCGCCCTGAAGCGCGCCAATTTCTTTCCAATCCTGGGGGGAGACCGTCGATCGCCCCATGTCCGCGCGATCGGCAAGGCAATGGCGCCGATGATCCTCGGCCTGTCAGCCGTTCAGATCAACTCGTTCGTCGATTATCTGATCGCATATGCCTTCGTCATTGTCGACGGAGAGCGCGTGGGTCCGGCCGTCCTCGGCTACGCACAATACCTTTATCAACTGCCGCTCGGAGTATTCGGTATCGCCCTCGCTACGGCGATATTCCCCGTTCTTTCGCGGAAATCGGCCCAGGACGATCGGCGCGGCGTCGCCGACGTCTTCACGCACGGAACCCGCCTCGCTTTGTTCGTTGCCGTGCCTGCGTCCGTGGGGTTGGCGTTGGTTGCCCGGCCGCTGGTGGCAACGCTGTTTCAACGCGGCGCCTTTGACTACGCCGATACGCTGCGGGTGGCAAGTACGCTCGTGTTCTACGGCTTGGGGTTGTCGGCCTATTTCGCGCTGCACCTGCTCGTGCGGACGTTCTACGCCCTGGGTAACAGCCGAACCCCGGCGCGCATCGCGTTGTGTATGGTGGGTGTCAACCTTGCGCTGAATCTCGCCCTCGTCGGACCGCTCGAGGAACGGGGTCTTGCACTGGCGACGGCAATCTCGGCGACGCTTCAAACCGTGTGGCTTGCGTGGAAACTACGCCGCACGTTGCCGGAAATCGAATGGCGGCGTATCGCATCAGGCGCGGCCCGGTCCCTCCTTGCCGCGGCCGCGATGGCAGCCGTCCTGCTGTTCGTGCTGCCTTCGACACCAGCGCCGATCACAGGTTGGATGCAGGCGCTGCCCTATCTTGCCGGGCTCGTGGCGACGGGTGTTCTCACGTACTTACTCGTTGCGCGACTGCTGCGTATGGACGAACTCCATGGACTCCTCCGAAATGGGGCGTCGTCGAACAACAGCTCGGTGTGATGAAACCGGCATCATCGAGCGGAGCACCTAATTGCGTAGCGGCCCCCCCCCGTGACGGCCGTAGGACGGCGATAGTGGTCTCAACAACCACGTCCGCCACGGGGGGCGGACGCTACCCGGTTTCTTGAACAGGCTGACAGGGGGCGCGCAACCGTCACGACGCCCGGCTCGCATTATCGAGCGCGATGCGGGCATTGCGCTGAAGCATCGGCAGCTTCGCCCGTTTCATCGCGCTGCCGCTAAGCTGATCGCGGTAGTCGTCGATTTCCCATTCGACGATCTCCGCGAGTGGCGGGCGCGGCGCCGGGGGGCGCACGGCAAATGCGGGTTCTTTGGAGTCTGGCGCGTCTCGATTGAACGGGCAGACCTCCTGACAAATGTCGCATCCGAAAACCCAATCACCCATCGCCGCATGAAACTCGGCGGGAATCGCTTCGCGCCGTTCGATAGTCAAATAGCTGATGCAGCGAGAGGCGTCCATTTCGTACGGACTCGGAAACGCATTCGTCGGACATGCATCCAGGCACCGTGTGCACGTGCCGCAATGATCGATGGAACGCTCATCGGGGTCGATGACCAATGTCGTCACGATCGCCCCGATGAAGAAGTAGCTCCCCAGTTGCTCGTGCAACACCATCGTGTTCTTGCCGATCCATCCGATACCCGCCGCAGCGGCGAATTCGCGCTCGAGCAGCGGGGCCGTGTCCACGCACGCCTTGGCCTCGAAGGGCGTGTCGACGCGCTCACGCAGAGCATCGAGCATGGTGAAGAGCTTGCGTTTGACCACCTTGTGATAGTCTTGGCCCCAGGCATACATTGCCACCCTACCCGTCGGGACGTCGAGCGCCCTCGGGGGCGGCGGCGATGGTTGCTTGTAGGAAAGCGCGGTCACGATGACGCTCTGGGCGCCTGGAAGCAGCACCCTCGGGTCGACCCTCTCCTCGAAGTACCGCTTCATGTACGCCATCGAACCCGACCGACCCGAGTCGAGCCAGGATTTCAGGTACTCCGCACGTCCAATACGGTCCGCAGCAGCGATACCGCAACGGTCGAATCCCGCCTCTTCGGCCAATCGTCGCACAATCCGTCCGAGTATTGCGGTCTCCATCGTCGCATGGTAGTCCACCCGTTGGTCGATACAATTGGCCGGAGTGTTTGACGCCCTCCGCCTCGGTCACTACCGTGCCCGGTTCCGATAACCGGGGCAATATGCCTCGGGCGCCGTCCTTGTCCGGACGAAAGGTCTCTCAATGAGTACAATGTTCTCCTACGACTGGTTCCACGGTGAGGCCTTCGATCGGCAGCGGGACGAAGCAACCACGCGCTGCACGCTTCAGAAGTTCCCGGACGCAACCCGCGAGACGATTGACCAGAACGACGAATGGCGGCAGTTCCGCTCGGAACTCGACACGCGCCGGCTTGTCTACCTGCGGGACGGATTCAGCTACGAGGTCAAGGATCTCGCCGACATCGGCGGCACGGCGCATCTGGTCTTCGAATGCGAACCGGTCGACGACCAGTACAAGGTGGGTGCTTTCGTCGTCGCGGTTCCGTGCGAGGAAATCGCCCGCGTCGAGGTGTTCGCCGTCCATCCAAGCGAAAAGCCGGACGATTTACCCCAAATCACGGGTTTCCGTGGCGACCAGATGGACGGCAAGGCGCGATAGCCACGCCGGCGAGGCGGCGGTAAGGCCGTCGAATTGCACTGGTCGCACCTCTGCCACCGGCCGCGCGGACTCGCCCGTGTCCGCCTCCTCCGCTCAACCTCTCCTGACGAACGGCCCCGTCCATCCGGGTAGTTCATCGGACATCGCCGGATGACCATTTTCTCGGCAACACGCTGGACACGCCAGGAAGCGGCTGGAACCAGCATAGCCGGCTTGTCGGGCCGGCTTGCTCGTCGCCCTCGGGTGTGCCACATCGTTCTGTAGCCCAGCCGCCCTCGGCTGGGGGAACGCGGGTCGTCAGAATCACACCCGAGGACGGGTGTGCCACGGTGGTGTACACCAAGAGAAAAGGCCCCTCCGGACGATTCCGGAGGGGCCTGGAGTTGGAAGGTCTCGATCACGCCGGGCCGTTGCCCTGTTCGCGTGATCGCTTATCGCTATCGACTACGGCGTATGTATGCCCTCCGCGATGAGCCACGTCTGCGACGTTGCGAAACCGATCGACGAATTGGTGACCCAGTCGCTAAGATCGCAACTTCCTGTCGGAGTGCGCAGGTAGGAATCGTCGCACTCGCCCAGCGGGTTCGCGATCGCCCGGAACGAGTGCAGCGGTGCCGTCGTGCCGTCGAGCGGTGCCTCGATCTCGATGACCACCGTTCCGCCGGCCGCGATCGTCGGCAGCGTCGGAAACGCAACGTCGATGTACGAACCGACGTCCGCCGTAGAGATCATGACGGTCTCCTGGGCGATCAGCGTCGCATCAGCGATCGCCGGCGGGCAGCTCGGAACATCCCAGATGTTGATGTTGATCGGGATCATCAGGCCCTGCTCCGGCGTGTTGTCATCGAACTGCGCGACGCCGAACTGGACGCTCTCGATCTGGAAGCTGCCGGTCAGACCCTCGTCCGTCATGTTGAAGCAACGGGCGAAATCGTTGTCCGTCGTATTGGGGAGCGCCCCGCACGCCACTTGCGTCTGCCCGTTGTTGTCGCTGAAGCTCTGCCGCAACGTGCAGTTGTTGGCCTCGTCGCACGTCTCGACGGTGATCGGACAGTTGGGGCAGGTCTCGATGTCCGACGGGGTCGCCGTTATCTTGATCTCGTAGTTGCCGTCGGAAAGGAACTCGCTGAGGATCGGGTAGTAGTAGGTCGTCCCCAACTCGCCGCCCTCGAGGCAGTTCCAGATCCGGTGCGGGTTGCCGTTCAGGCAGAACAGGTCGTCGCCTTCGCCGAAGATCAGGTCCGCGGTGCATGGGCAATCGGTCGTCAGGACGATGTACGCCAGGTCGAAGAAACTCTGCGAGTTGCAATAGTCCAACTCGATGTTCATCTTCTCGTTCGCGGGGATCGTAAAGGCGATCCAGACTTCGGCGCTATCGAGCTCGCTGCAGTCGTCCGGTCCGTCGCCGGCGCCCTGGTTGTTGCCGGTATAGATGAGCGTGCCGCCGCCGCTCGGGAAATCCTGGAGGTCGGCATCGTCACACGTCGCGTGGTCCGCGAACGTGCAAATGTTCAGGGCCTGGTTCGCGCAATTCGGATCCCATATGATATCACAGCAGAAGGCGTCGGCGTTGCACACCTTCGTGCAGCACAACGGCACCTCGCAGATTTCGCCGCCGCATATGCCGCTGCACGCGGGCGAGCCGTTGGCCTCGAAGCAGTCGCCGAGGTCCGGACCACACTCGCCGGGTAGGGGATCGCAAGCGTAACTGCCGCCGAACGCATTGAGGATGGCAAGGATGTCATCGAAGTCGATCACGTTGTTCGGTACGCACGGAGTCGCGATAGCGCCCGCGATGTCGGCACACGGGCAATCGGCCGCCAACGCGAACCCTCCGAGTGCACAGAGGACATCGTCGAAGTCGACGTCGTTAGCCTGGCAGTTTCCGTCCGGGACGCACAAACTGGCGAACGACGTGATGTCCCCGTAGACCGCGTTGCCGCCGCCGCCGCCGTTCTCGTTACAGATGGGGTTCGGGCAAAGGAAGCCCGTATGGTCGGCCGCAATCTCGCCGGGGAAGAAGACGTCGTCGGTGGCGTCACAACCGATATCGGCCAAAAAGCCGTTGATCGCCGCGCTGTTGTCACCAGGGCAGCAAACGCCCCACGGGTTGGCCTCCTGGTCGACCAGCAGCAGCGAAAGGTCATCGTAATATGCGCTCGTAGAGCTAAACGCGAAGAGATCGACGGACCCGAAGCAACCGGACGCGAGACACGGACCGTCACCACCGAACACACCGGCGCTCCACTGGTATTCGCAGATGAACGCATCGTTGTACACCAGATGGGTCCAGTCGTTATCAACATCGACGACGACCTCGATCTTCGACCACACGTTCGTGACGTAGGGCACTTGGTGCGAATCCGGTTGGCCGCAATCGACATGGATCAACCCGTCGTTCGCGTTAAAGAGCATCTGGACCGACCATTCATAGGGACCGTCGTCGTTGTAGATCTTCTGGATCAGAAAATCCGTCCCGTTTTCGCTGGTCATGTCCGAAGGCACATAGATCCAAGCCGTGTACCTCCAGAGACCGTTGGTCTGGCCGGAATAACGGCGGATAAGGTCGGCCGGTCCGAACACGTCGATGGACTGCAGGCCGCCATGGGCTTGGTCTTGTGTGACGAATGCTGTCGCGGCCGGGTCGTTGTCCCACGCTTGCCATCCATTGACGCCGTGGAGGTTCTCGCCGTTCTCGTACGATTCGATATCGTCCGACCACTCCCCCTCCCCGGCGGTTCCACCGCCGGGTCGAAGCGGCACCTGGCCCTCCTCGACCAGAGCCGCGCTTCCGGACTGGGAGGAATCGGTCAGCCCGGGTCGCGGCGGCGGCCCGGCGTAGGCCGATTCCAATACGAAAACCAAGCAGATTGAATATGTCGCCAACACGCAAATGCTCTTCATGCTTCACTCCTTGTTCATCGAGAACGACTCGGGAAACGCACAAAACAGGGGCGGACGATGCGAACGCGCGTGCGGCGGCCTCGTGGAATGCCACATCATTCGGCAAACAGAGGACCGCCATGCTGCACTGGCGGGCCGGCAGGATGCACCATCGAAATGTACCTTTCCTTACGCCCGTTACACCGAGACATGTACGGACCCTCCGACGCCACGTTTGACCAGCAAGCCGGCTTTGCCTCTGGCCGGTCG
>JADFHG010000084.1 GCA_022567365.1 Planctomycetota bacterium
GCGTGCAGCTTCGGGCGACACCGCGGCGGGATACACGCGTCGCTAGCTGCCATTCGGGAGGCCGGCGATGGCCAGTCACAAGACCCTCAAGAGCGTCGTCAGGAACTTTGCCGAGTCGTTTGCGAGTCTCTCGAATCATCCTGGCGACGATTACGTCATGGGACACTTGGTGTACGCCGCCTGGGAGACAAACGGCACCACGTGTCGCGTGGATCTTCTAACCGGCACGATCGATCCATCGCCGCTTCTCGTGCCGCCGGTCCGGGAGTCGATCGCGAACCATGTCCAGTGGTTCCCAACCCTCGTCCACAGCGAGAATTCTGATCTGAGTTTCGTCGCGTCCGCGGAGATGGTGATCACGATTGACCCCAACACACGACGATTCATCACGGGCACGCTGTTTCGCGAATCGCCGTTTACGTGCACCGTTCAAATCACCGACGACCGCGGCAAGCTGTACGCACACCGCATCTCCGACTGGTGGTATCCGGAGAAAGTCTGAGCACAAAGATCGTGAGCCGGATTTGGTCACGCCAGTGTCGGATCGTTGATTCGTTCGGGCGGTGTGGGACGGACGTCGGTGATCGTCGCTGACTCGCCTCGCACGATGGCGATTGGTCATGCGACCCGCCGGTTTGAGATCGCCCGCCCGCCTCGATACAATGGCTCGTTTGGCGCCGTCAAAGTGCGTGATCGCGCGAGGGTAAGGCCCGCACGATCGTTCGTACATGAAGGAGCGTCGTGCCAAGTCCGTGGCATCGCGCGGGCTGCCGGCAAGCTGGCTTTGCCAGGCCCGCGGCTGGCGCGGTCCGCAACACTTGGCGCTAGCAACGAAAGCAACGACCACGATGCCCCCGACTGCTCATCCAATGATCCAATCCAAACAGGAATTCGAGCTTGTCAGCCCGTTCGTCCCCAAGGGCGATCAACCGGCGGCCATCGAGCGGCTGGTCCGCGGATATCGGGCCGGCGTGCGGAACCAGTGCCTGCTCGGTGTCACCGGGTCGGGCAAGACGTTTACGATGGCCCACGTCATCGCGCAGCTCGGCAAGCCGACCCTGGTCATCTCGCACAACAAGACGCTCGCCGCGCAGCTCTACGAAGAATTCAGGGAGCTCTTCCCGAAGAACGCGGCCGAGTTCTTCGTGAGCTATTACGACTACTACCAGCCCGAGGCGTACATCCCGCAGCGCGACATCTACATCGAAAAGGACGCCTCGCGCAACGACGACCTCGACCGGTTGCGTTTGAGCGCGACCAGTTCGCTCGTGTCGCGCCGCGATTGCGTCATCGTCGCCAGCGTGTCGTGCATCTTCGGGCTTGGTTCGCCGGAAGACTATAAGAACAGCGTCATCGTCCTCGACGTCGGCGGCACGGTCGAGCGCGATGACCTGCTCCGGCGCTTCGTCGATCTGCAATACGCCCGCAACGACGTCGATTTCAAACGAGGCACGTTTCGCGTGCGCGGCGACGTCGTCGAGATCCACCCCGCGCACGAGGAGTTCGCCTATCGCATCGAACTCTTCGGCGACGAGATCGACAGACTCTCGATGATCAACCCGCTTACCGGCCAATCGCTCGGCACCATGGAGCGAATCTTCATCTTCCCCGCCGTTCACTACGTCATGCCGGAAGATCGGATCGCCGCGGCCACCACGAGCATCCTCGAAGAGCTGGACCAGCGCGTGATGGAGTTTCGTCGCCACGGCAAGCTCCTCGAGGCCCAGCGGCTTCTCGCGCGGACCAAGTATGACGTCGAGATGATCCGCGAAGTGGGCTACTGCTCCGGGATCGAGAACTACTCGCGACACCTCAACGGCACCGAACCCGGCGCTAGGCCTTATACCCTGATCGATTATTTCCCCGACGATTTTCTGCTCATCATCGACGAGTCGCATGCGACCGTGCCGCAGATCAACGCGATGTTCAACGGCGACCGCGCCCGCAAGACGACCCTCGTCGAGCACGGGTTTCGTCTGCCGAGCTGCCTGGACAACCGTCCGCTCCGCTTCGAGGAGTTCGAGGGCCTTTGGAAAGACGCCATGTTCGTATCGGCGACACCCGGCCCATACGAACTGAAGCGATGCGCCGGCGAGGTCGTCGAGCAGGTCATTCGCCCCACCGGGCTGATCGATCCGCCGATCGAGGTCCTGCCGGCGCGCGGGCAAGTGCCGGACCTGTTGAAACGGATCGCCGAACGGGCGGCCGTCGGGGAGCGCGTATTGGTCACGACACTCACGAAACGCCTGGCCGAGGATCTCGCGCAGTACATTCAGCAGGAAGGCCTCAAGGGGCGATACCTGCACAGCGACATCGAAACGCTCGAGCGGGTGACCATCCTCAAGGAGCTGCGCGAGGGCAAGTTCGACGTGCTCGTCGGGGTGAATCTCCTCCGCGAGGGGCTGGACCTGCCGGAGGTCTCCCTCGTGGCGATTCTCGACGCCGACAAGGAGGGGTTCCTGCGGAGCGAGACCTCGCTCGTGCAGATGATCGGGCGAACGGCGCGAAACGTGAACGCCGAGGTCAAACTATACGCCGACAAGATCACGCCGAGCATGCGACGCGCGATGGACGAGACCGACCGCCGACGCAAGCTGCAAGTCGCCTACAACGAAAAGCACGGCATCAAGCCCGAGACCATCGCCAAGGCCATTCGCTCGAGCCTGCAGTCGATCGTCAAGGCCCGCAAGGTCGCCGCGGACGTCATCCACGCGTCGGAAGAGGAACTCGACCGCACCGAGCTGATCGCGATGCTCGAGAAGGACATGCTCGAGGCCGCGGAGGCGCTGGATTTTGAAAAAGCGGCGCGCCTTCGCGACCGGGTCAAGGAGCTAAAGGACGCACCGGAGCTCGCCTCCGCTCCACGCTCGCCCGCGCAGCGCGAGGGATTCTCGCCGACCGAGGTCAAACCCGGGAAACCCAGGCCGGGGCAGGGCAAACCGGCGAAACACAGACCGGGGCAGCGGCGGCGATAGTTCAAGATCGCGCTGAACGCGGCATCAAGTCGCGTGTTATTCGATCACCACGCTTCCCGTTGGCAGGGTGCTGGAGTTGTTTTCCATCGATTGTGATCCGCCCGCGCCGAAGTCCTCGATTTCGGGATCCACAAGCGGCTTGATCGCGAACGGACCCGGACCGTCGTCGGGAACCGGCTCGACGCTGATAACAGCCGCGACGCCTCCAGCCGTGAGCACGGTTGGCGGGTCGATGAAATCTTGCCCTGGAAACGGCGGCGCATCTTCGGGTCCGGCTGTTGTGCCAGCGCCGTCGTCATCCGCAGCGTCAACCGCTGTGAACCGCCCCGTGCTGACCGGTCCGTCTGCCCCGACGACCCATCCTTCGTAGGTCCACCCATCGGGTAGCGTCGGAAGCACGAGCGAAGCCGTCGGCGGGTCACCCGCGTCAAGCCACCAAATGCCCTGCGCATAGTCGTCGTCCGCATCGTCCACAGGGGCCGTCGTCGGGGTGGCGAGAATGTACGTGCCAGAGGCCACGGTAGGACCGAAGTCGCTCCCCAGCGCGGCCGGGTGGGATACGGTCAGGTCGGCGGCGCCGTCGGAGAGATCGCCGGCGAGGACCTTCGTGTTGGATGGTCCGGGCTCGTCATCGGTTGTCGGCTCGATCGTCACGACATATGCGGTGGCCCCGTCCGCGGTCGCGGGACTGACCATGGACATGGCGGGCGAGGCGTTACCGTCTGCGTCAATGTTGAACCGTCCGGCGGAAACGGCGTCGTTACCCTGGACCAGCCATCCTTCATATGTGAATCCGTTGCCGAGCGGCTCGAGCCCCGTAAAGCTCAAACTAACGATTGCCTCGCGTCCCGTCGGCGCGGCCAGGATATACGCGCCGGAGGCCGCCGTTTTACCAAAGTCGCTCCCCAGCGCGGCCGGGTGCGATACGGTCAGATCGGCACCACCGTCGGAGAGATCGCCGGCGAGAACCTTGGTGTCGGAGGGGCCGGGCTCGTCGTCGGTTGTCGGCTCGATCGTGACGACAAATGCAGTGGCCCCGTCGGCGGTCGCGAGGCTGACCGTGGACATGGCGGGCGAGGCGTTGCCGTCCGCGTCGATGTTGAACCGTCCGGTTGAAACAGCGTCGTTACCCTGGACGAGCCAGCCCTCATATGTGAAACCCTCGCCGAGCGACTCCAGCCCGCTAAAGCTCAGACTGGCGGTACGCGTATCGCTCTCCTGCGGACAGCCCACCAAGACCGCCGCGACACCGATCGTACCCAAGCAGCCGAACACCCGTGCTGCGCGTTTATTCCGCATCTCGATTCTCCTTATGATTGACCACCGTGCCGCCGGCGAACGGCGGGCATGGGCAATACCATACCCCGCAACGCGCGACCGGGCCAGACGGTAGTCCGGGCAATCGTGGTTCACAGTTTTCAAGACCCCCTGAGCCGCACGCTTCAGCCTGCGCGGTCGTTCGTACACCCCTGAGCCGCACGCTTCAGCCTGCGCGATTGTTCATACTCCCCTGAGCCGCATGCTTCAGCTTGCGCGGTCGTTCATACTCCCCTGAGCCGCACGCTTCAGCCTGCGCGATTGTTCGTACACCACTGAGCCGCACGCTTCAGCCTGCGCGATCGTTCGTACACCCCTGAGCCGCACGCTTCAGCCTGCGCGATTGTTCGTACACCCCTGAGCCGCACGCTTCAGCCTGCGCGATTGTTCGTATGTGAAGGAACATCGTACCAAGCCCGTGACACCGCGCGGGCTGAAGCCCGCGGCTCGGAAGACGGAGGCGGGGAACGGCCCGGCATGCTGTTGAGGAAGTCGATTCCGTGCGGATCGCTTCATTGCCCATCCGACTCGTCCGACTCCTCCGCGTTCAACTCATCCGCGTCCGACTCGTCCGATTCGTCCGACTCATTTGATTCGCTCCCGCCATTGCCGCCCATCCGGTACGTTCGCTCTCTTGCGAACAGCCCCAAACGTTTGTTGCACACGTCAATGGCTCGTTCATGATCAGCATCCTCGGCGAGGCGTCGGGCCTCCTTTGCGGCCTCGATCGCGCGGTCGAACTTGCCGTGTTCGGCGAATGCGTCAGCCAGGATCAACCAGAGTGCCGGATCCGTGGCATCCCCCAATTGCATCAGTTTCTCGGCCAGTCGAACGGCCTCCGCGCCGTCGCGCAGGTCGTCGTCGGGATGGCGGGCGAGCAGTTCGGCGAGGTAGCGCACCGCGGCGAGGTCATCAGGGTGCCGCGAAATGGTATCGCGCAAAGCGGTCAGTGCATGCCGGGCATCGTTGGGCTGACCGCGCATGATGAGCAGGCGCGCGAACTCCAACGGCGCTCCGCGCCGATCGGGCTTTCGCACAAGGGCCTGTTGATAAGCGTCGATCGCGCTGTCGGTTTCGCCGAATTCGGCCAACCACCGACCCAAATAGTGATAGGCTATGTGGTCTTCGGGGTCGAGTTCCAGCCCGCGACGATAGTGTTGAATGGCGCTCACTCCGGCGCTGGGGATACCCATACGACCCAGGGCGTTCGCATAGTTGACGTGCGCGACGGAGCTGTTCGGACTGACTTGGATCGCGCGCCACCACAAGGACAATGGGTTATCCCAATGCTCCGTCTGGTTCCAGGTTGCGTGCGCTAGCGCGACAACTATGGCCGTGACGCCCAGACCCGCGAGCGCCGAAGCGTTTCGGTTCCCCGCCCGCTCGTAGCGACGCAGCACCGCCAGGACCGCGCCCCCGGCCAGAACCGCGAAACCCAGACAGGACAGGTAGCTGTATCGATCCGCGACGATTTGCCGGCCGCTTTGCACGAAGCCCAGCACCGGCCCGAGGATGATCGCGTATACGGCGAGCGCGCTGACGATCTGCGGGATTCGACGTCGATAAGCCAGACAGACGACAAGGCCAATGACGACGGCGGTACCGCTGAGCCAAGACATCGTTCCCAGCAGCACGTCACGCGGCGGCATCTGGTACATGGGACCGAGGTTGAGCGGCAAGAGCGTCTTCTGCACGTAGAACGTCAGCCCGTAGCAGGCCTGCGCGATCCGCGCCGTAAGATCATGTTCGCTCAGCGAACTCATCGCGCCTGCGGTCCGCTGCGCTTGGATCGCGCGCATGCCGCCAAGGACGGCCATGATCAAGAGCGGGATCTTGTCGACGAACATGCGGCGACGATCGCGCTTCCAGCGCCCGAGCGGGTAGACGTCGAGCACGAGGAGGACCAAGGGTAGGGTCATCGCCGGCGCCTTCGCTAGCATCGACAGCCCCGCCGCAATGATCGTCCCGATGTACGCCGACCGAAGGCCGCTTCGCGCGGAACCCTTTGCATCGTTGGCGATCGGGGGGGGCGCGGGCGCGGCATATTTTAGGTAGGCGCCGACGGCCAGGATGAAGAACAGCCCGCTGAGCACGTCGCGGCGTTCGGCGATCCAGGCGACGGACTCGGCGCGGAGCGGATGAACGGCGAAGAGGGCGGCGGCAAACGCCGCGGCGAGCGTCAACGACGGCGAGCGGAGCAGCGCGACGGTGCCCGTGGCAATCGCGAGAAGACGGCGTGCGACGAAATAGAACGCCACCGCGGTGAGCGCGTGAATCGCGACGTTCATCAGGTGGAAACCGACTTCGTTAAGATCCCAAAAACCCCATTCGTAGAGCTTGTAGTCGAGGGCGTAGGACAACCACGTCAGCGGCTGAAAATGACCCGAGAAGGACGTGGTGAACATCCACCGCAAGCTATCGGCGGAGAAACCCCGATATTGGGTCTGCGCGAGAACGAGACTGTCGTCGTCCCATCCGACCCACCCGGCTAGGAGCGCCGGCATGAATGCCGCGAACACGAGTACGATCAGTGCCGCGGGAACGACGTAACGCCAGGGCGTTGCGGCGGCGGTCCCGAGCGGATTCGAATGGGCGGCGGCGGTGGGCGGCCCGTCCATCGGGGACGTTGCCCCCCCGCCAGGGGGCCGCGAGGATGGGGAATCGATGTCCGTTTTGCCGTCGACAGTGCTCACACCGTCATTGTACGTGGAACGCGGTTCGGCGGCAGACCTTGATTCCGCGGGGACGCGTACGCCCTCACGTCTTCGCTTCGGAACCACGGTCCGCCGGTGAAAACACCGATAACCATGTTGGTCACGCAGGGGTTGACCTGGCGTTGCGGGAACGATGAGTGAGCTTGAGCCGACAAGTCATTCCGTGCGACCGTATTCTCTATGGAGAAGACGGGCGCTCGCCAGCAGGCTCGCGTCACGCGGCTGACCGTCGAATCAATTTGCTCGCGGTCGCGCGGGTGCATCGGTGTTTGAGGGCGTGTCGCACGCAGCGCGCGGTGTTGCGTCCTTGGGAGGCTAGTGATGCGTCAACCTTCTTCAATGTGCGGGTTACGAGAAACGTCTTTGGGAGGGCGAACCTTCTGATGAACCGTGCGTCGTGACGCGAGGTTCCGAAATGGCTCGGCGGGAGCCTCGCCCTCCGGTTGAACCCGCGGCGCCAAGAGTTGGTGGCACACTAGCAATAGGATTCGTAAACTATTGAGCGGCATTAGTTTGCGGCACCCTTCATGACTGGAAATGATCTCAGGAGTCCCGTTCGGTGTTCTCGTTGGCGGTCAGGATGAATGTCGTATTCGCCGCGTTGCCCATGGGCGCGCAGGATGAACGGGCCGTCCGGGAAGATGGCGCTCGGCCCGCGCCGGCTGCGGCGACCCCGCCGCGCGACGACGAGATTGCCGCCCTGATTCGCGCACTGGCGGATCCGGTATTCGCGAAGCGGACCGACGCGACGCGCAGGCTCTGCGCGATCGGCATGCCGGCCTTGGCCGCCCTTCGCGAGGCGTCGAAACGTGACCATTTCGAGGTCGCGCGGCGGGCCCAGCGAATCGTCGCGGTGTGGGAGCAAGTCTGGTTCGCCGGGGTTGACATCGAGCTGTCGCTATCCCATACGAGCATCGCGTGGAACGAACCCGTCGACCTCCGGCTGACGTTCACCAATCGCTCCAACTACCCGGCACGGTTGCCGTTTCATCAGGACGCGGGGGCAAAAGGCGCGATTGACGGCGACGCAGCGCAGGTGGGGGCCATGCTCGACGTGGCCGACTGGTTGACGGTGCTCGGGCCGGACGGGCGATCCGTCGACCTGCACGTGGACGACATCTCGCTCGACGCGAACGTGGCGGCCGCCGTCGATGAGCGAGTCGATCAGGTTTCGACCAGCGTACTCGAGCCCGGTGGGGCGTTTTCCATGACGGTCTCCGCATTTAATCGCGGGTGGTCGCGATATCGCCTCTTGGACGCGGGTGCGTACGCCGTCGGTTTCGAGTTCGAGCCGGCGTGGGAGGACGAGGTGCTCGCGGCGGCGCACGTCGGGCGGGTGGTCGCGCGCGGCGTCGTCTTGACGGTGAAACGCGGCGCCCCGGAGGATGTGTCACGTCATGGCATCGAAGTGTCGCTCACGCTTGATGCCCGGGGCGATCGGCTCATGGCAAGTCTCACCAATCACACCGACGTGCCCATGGTGATCAACACACATTTCGGGCGTGCGGTACCGTTTGCCCAAGGCAACTGGGTTTGCACGGTGGGCGACGTCGTGCGGGAGGTCGCGGTGTCGGCGGGAGAGAACCTCTCGTGGCGCGATTTTTCGGGCGAGAGATGGGCTCGCGTGCTTCCGGGCGAGCGATTGAAACTCGCGGAGATCGACATCAAGGAATTGCGAGCGGCCGCGGCCCAAATGGCGGATGCCTTTGCCGACGAATCGTGGGAGGCCTATTTCCGCTACGCCAACGTCTGCACGCGCGACTGGCAGTTGCGGCAGGGAAAGGACGTCCTCGACAACCCGTCCGCCCCGGAGGCGCTTCGACGCCCACTTCCCCGCGGAGTACTCGGCGGGCGCCATTCGAGCGGCGCGGTATTGATTTCGCCGGGGCAATAGGGCGACGGCGATCGGCGGCCCGTCAAGAGACCGACAGGGAACCGACCTCCGGGGCGTCTTGCCGGTGACTCGCCCGCGCACCGTTTCCAGGAGATCGAGGCGAAGCGGGAACCGGCGGACGTTCATGTCCGTCGATGTGGGATTGATCGTGCTCGCCATCCCGAGCCGAATCACGACGCTGCTGCGGGTCGCCGTCGCGAGCACGCCGTGTCCGTCGGATGTTCGCGCACCACCACACGCCGATTGACGTCTCATGCCGGCGTTTCTACTATCCCGACCACAGGACCGAGCGTGGATATGAGCGGAATCATGGATGATACCAAGCCGGACGCGGAAGCGCAGGAAACCAACGCGGCACGGATGTCGTTCGGTGATCATCTGGATGAACTGCGAAGCTGCATCATTCGCGCGCTGATCGGCGTGGTCATCGCCACCGGTATGTGTCTGGCGTTCGGCGACACAATCCTCGAGATTGTCTACCGCCCGCTGAACGTCCTCCAACACGAGACCGGCATGCCGACGCAGCTTCAGGCCCTTTCGCCGCAAGGTCCGTTCACTTCGTATCTCAAGGTGGCGATTCTCTCCGGCCTCGTGGTCAGCGCGCCGTGGGTGCTGCTTCAAGTCTGGAGTTTTGTGGCCGTGGGCCTCTATGCCCGCGAACGGCGGTTCGCCAAGCTGCTCGCGCCCATTTCGTTGGGACTCTTCGCGGCCGGCGTCGCGTTCTTGTACTTTCTGGTCCTTCCCATCGTCCTCGGTTTCTTCCTGCGGTTCAATGCGACGCTTGCCGCGCCGACGTTCGAGCCCGTCGCGAGCCAGACAACCGATACACCCGTCGGGCGGATTCCGATACTCGGCGAGGATCCGCTGGAGCCCGAAATCGGCGACGCGTGGGTGAACGTGACAACCAACGAATTGAAAATCGAGACGGAGCGCGGCACGCTGGTCATGTCGATGGAGCGGCGCGAGGGGGCGTCGGCGATTCGCAGCCAGTTCGCGCTCGATTTCTACATATCGTTTGTACTCATGCTCGCGCTGGCGTTCGGGATCGCGTTCGAGTTGCCGATCGTGGTCTATTTCCTGGCGTGGACGGGGATCGTGACCATAGCCGAGATGGCATCGGCGCGCCGCTATGTATTTCTCGGAACCGTCGTGGCCTCCGCCATGCTCACTCCGCCCGACGTCATCAGCCAAGTGCTCCTGGCGGGGCCGATGTACCTGCTCTTCGAGCTGGGTCTGGTCGCCGCGCGTTTGACGCAGCGCAAGAGTTCGGATTGATCGCGCTAATCGGGGCGACCGATTGTTCGCACCGGTCCGCGGCCGGCAGGGTGTTGAAGAAGTGGCGGCCGCCCACCGTGCCGGCCGTGGGACACCCAAGAGCGTGGGTCAACGATACCGCCGTCGGGTTGACTGGCCGCTAACTCGATTCCGAGGCAACGGAGCGGTTGGAGATTCGACGGGCGATGCCT
>JADFHG010000571.1 GCA_022567365.1 Planctomycetota bacterium
GTAGAGCGGGAGACATCGACCGAAACAATTCGAGTTGGGCCGGAGCGAGGACGTTGGCCGTCTCCGCCTCCTCGGCGGCCGGCGCCGCTGGGGCGACGGCCCGGATGAACTGTCGCGTTCGATAAAGAGGGCGCACCATGACGTTCACCCTATCATCGGGGCCCAGATGACTCGTATGATCGCGTTCGATACCGGACCCAGGATGAAATTCAAGATACCGAGGTCAAGGAAGATGTCGGCCGCGATGACGCCGAGCAGGATCGCGTAGCCGTAGGGCTCGGTTCGCTGCACGGCGAGGGCCATATCGTGAGGCAGGACGCCCACGGCGATTTTGAAACCGTCGAGTGGCGCGATGGGAAGGAGATTGAATAACGCCAGCACCACGTTCAGGAACACGATGATCGTGAACATCTGAGGAACGAATCCGGGATCGCCGAGCGTCAAAACTCCAATGTAGAAGGGAATCGAGAAAATGACGGCGGTAAGGATATTCGAGATCGGCCCCGCTATCGAGACGACCGCCAGCCCGGGTCTTGCCCCGATCCGCAGATTCCAGGGATTGATGGGCGTCGGCTTGCCCCAGCCGAATCGCATGGCAACGTGCGCTCGACGCGCGGTAGGCGGCGTCGCCCCCTCTTGCTGAAGCACGATCGCTGAGAACCGCCCCACCGGGGGGTCCCGGTTACGTGCCGCGCAGGTCGATTTTCCATGCACCGCGAATCCGCGTCTCGACGATGTCCGATGCGACGTTGGCCCATTTTCCGCACTGATCGAGAATACCCGAGTCGCTTGTCACGACGGGCAACTCGCCTTCGATGAGCGCGCGATCGGGACTGTTTACGACGTGGATCGACCAACCCGGTGCGCCGGGTCCGATCTCGGTCTCGATCAGCGCGCGGAGCCTGCCACTGTTGGAAACGGGCTTGTCGAGGTACCAATCGACGCGTGTGACGCCCCTGGACGCGAAATGGGCTGCAATCAGCGTCAGCGCGGGAAGGGTCTCTTCGACTTTGCGGTACGTGCCGTGGACGCTCGCGAGGTCGCGATAGCATCCGTCCAGCCCGACGATGAGGACGCCCCCGGCGAGGGCGCTCTCGATCGTGATCAAGAGGTTGTAGCCGTCAACGACCAACCCGGAGGTCGACGCCCTGCCGAGGTCGATCAACGTTTCGCGGCGCCGCCGAAGCGCTTGTGCGCTGCAGCTCGATCGACGGACGGCCATCCGCTGGCGTACGGTCAGCTCGTGCCTGTCGCCGACGATCTTGAGACCGGACGGCTCCGCGTAGCCCCTGCTGAGAAGCCAGGAAAACTCGCTCACGGCGGTGCGCAACCGGGGGATGTCGGCTTCGGCGAAGAGCGCTTCGTCCTCCGGATGGGCACCGCGGTGTCGCCGTTTGTCGGGCACTGCAAACCTCGGACGGATCGGTCCTCGATTCCGCTCTGGATCAATCGACAATCCCGCGCGCGGGTCGCCCTACGGATTCGCCGAAGTCGGCGGCGCTTCGTCGCCCGGCTTGGGTGGATATTGCTGAAAATACACGGCCCACCAAGTCGCGAATCGATCGCGCACGGCAAGGAGCTGCTCGCGGTAGCGTCCCTGATTAAAGTTCTCCAGGGGTCGCGCACCTAGTGTCACCTCGACGGGCACCGGCAGTTCCCTCCCGCTGCGTAGGATGGTGAGCGTGAGTTCCGCACCGGCGCCGGCCTGGCGAATGGCCTGACCGAAGGCCAAGGCATGCGCAATCGGGAGACCGTCAATTGCAATGATGACGTCTTCCTGGAGCACGCCGTCGCGCGCCGCCGCAAGCCCGTGCATGATCCTTTTCACACCGATGCCGACGTAGTCCTTCGGGATCCTCTTATCGTCCTCATGGGTCAAGGGCCACCTGCTCAACTCGATTCCGAGAAAACCGTTGCGATCGAGCAAGTGATGTTTGAAATAGGATGCCTCGACGATGTCGCAGATGCGGGCACGCACTTCGAAGTCGTCCACCGTGTGATACGCCCGGCGGAGGCGAGCGAACGCCTTGACGCCGATCTCGATCACCGCTTCCTGGGCCACCTCGCGCTCCAGAAACTCGGGCGATCCAAGCTGCTCAATCAGCGCGTCGATCTCCGCCCGCTCCCGATCGCTGACCGGCAGGCGAAACTCGTCATCGGTCAGCGGCGCCGAGCGGAGCGACACATGCGGTACGATACCCACCTGCGCGACGGCGCTGT
>JADFHG010000572.1 GCA_022567365.1 Planctomycetota bacterium
CCTGCGATTCGATCAAGTGTGGTGATTCAAACAGATGGCTCTTATCCGAACCTGGTGCTTTGTCATGGATGATTCGAGGGGTAGTCCCGATGGGTGGCCCACCTCTTCAGAGGTGGGGGGACACGAACGGTCTGCCGATTCGTGTCCCCACGGCTAAAGCCATGGGCCACCCAACCCCTCAGTTGATGGCTGACAAAGCACTAGGACCGTGAGGGAGGGAACGTGTCTCTGGCAAGGCCGGCTTGCTGGTGGTCACCCCGCTTCCTGACCGGCGCGGTTCGGATCAGGATTCGCCTCCCCGATTCTGAATCTCTACACTAGCGCGTCGGGTATCGACTGCTTTACAGTCCACGGGAGATTGGTGTGGCGCGAAACAGCCTTCGGCGGTATGACGTACAAGCAAGATACGGAATCGTCCTCGCCTGCGCTTCCGTCGTGCCTTGTCTCGGCGCGTTCGGGATGGCCCTTCGCAACTACAACAGCGACATCGGGCACATCGTCTACGGACGTTCCCTGTGGATGATCACCTTCATTGCCTGTGTGGGGCTCGCCTTGCTGATCGGTGGGACCGGCTGCTTGCTGGGGCTCAACAGCGCCGGTCAGCGACGAAACGAGAAGCAAAGGTGGTCGTGGATCGCGTTCTTTCTCGGCGGCAGCGTCACGACGCTCGGGATCATTCTGGCCATCGCCTTCTTCGTTTTGCGCGTCCGTTTCAGCATTGATTGACAGGACCCACGCGCCCATGCCCACGCTCACACCCACGCGAAAGTCGAGGCTACCCGATCCGGCTGCCGGACGTGTACTCCACGAAATGCTGTCGATTCCGACGGCCCCGTTCGCCGAACACCGGGTCATCGACTACGTCGAGAACTTTTGCGCGAAGCGCAAGGCGGCGACGCTCACCAGGGACG
Organism: Planctomycetota bacterium; assembly: GCA_022567365.1. Taxonomy (GTDB): domain Bacteria; phylum Planctomycetota; class Phycisphaerae; order UBA1845; family UBA1845; genus JADFHG01. The sequence continues at coordinate 912 of JADFHG010000572.1, forward strand.
ACGTCGGAAACGTGCTGGTCAGGGTGCAGATCGGACGGCGCACCATTGCCAGGCCCGTGTGCATCACCGCCCACCTCGATCACCCGGGCTTCGTGGCCGACCGGATGACCTCGACAACCACCGTCCGCGCGTTCTGGCGCGGAGGCGTGCCGCCGGAGTATTTCGTCGGCGCTCGCGTTCGGTTTTTCGTCGGAGAATCGTGGGTCAAGGGGCGGATCCGCTCCATCAAGACCGTCGGGCGCAAACCGAAGAGAAAAGTCCAGACCGCACTCATCGACGTGTCGAGGCCCGTCCCGCGAGGGGCGATCGGCATGTGGGACTTTCCGGACCCACGGGTGCGGGGCAACCGGATCCACGCCCGCGGCTGCGACGACATCGCCGGAGCGGCCGCAATGCTGTGCGCCATCGACAAACTCGTGCGGCAGAAACGCGCGTGCGACGCCTATTTTCTGTTCACCCGTGCGGAGGAGGTCGGCTTTGTCGGCGCGATCGCGGCGTGCCGATTGAGGACGATTCCGAAGAGATGTGTCGTGGTCGCGATGGAAACGAGTTCGGAACGCCCCAACGCGAAGATGGGCGACGGACCGATCCTCCGTGTGGGCGACAAGGCGAGCACGTTTACACCCGCGGCGACGGCGCATTGCAACCAAATCGCGCTGGACCTGGCGACCTCGGACAAGACCTTCACGTTTCAACGAAAGCTGATGGACGGCGGGACGTGCGAGTCCTCGGCCTATTGCACCTTGGGCTACGACGCGACGGGCATTTGCATCGCGCTTGGAAACTACCACAACGTCGATGCCAAACGCGGGAAGCTCGGACCCGAATACGTCGATCTCCGCGATTTCCACAACGTGGTCAAGTGGTTCGTCGAACTGGCCCGGTCGCGGCGATGCTATTCGGGACGCAATGACGCACTCGAGGCGCGCATGCGCGATAGCGAAAAGACGTACAAGCAGCTACTCGAGGCAAGTCGCGCCGCACCGAGGTAGTTGCCCGGCGCGATTCTGCACGCCACGCGAACAGGGCCTTTCCCGCTTCTGCATTCCGACCGGCGGGCGCTGGCAAGCCGGCCGACCACGGTCCAACCCGCCGGCGGGCCGGTTGTACCGGTGCCGGGTCCGCGCGATGTCTCTCCCTTTGATGCGCTGTGAATATCGGTGGATCCGCCAATCCAAACCGGGAAACGCTCGAGCGATGCGTCAACCTTCATTGTGCGGGTTACGAAAGAGGTCCTTGGGAGGACGAACCGCTTGGTGAGTCGTTTGCCCCGTCTGGAAGAACAGCGTCTGCTCGGCCGGAGCCTTT
>JADFHG010000085.1 GCA_022567365.1 Planctomycetota bacterium
TGGCGCGCTCTCGTCCATACGTCCGGATGACCTGGCGGCGCTGGTTTTGCGCTCGCTCGTCGCGCGGACCGGGTTCGATCCCGTCAAGATCGACGACGTCTACTTCGGCGCCGCCAACCAAGCCGGCGAAGACAATCGCAACGTCGCGCGGATGGCCGCCCTGCTCGCGGGGCTTCCCGAGTCCGTGCCCGGTGTGACCATCAACCGTCTTTGTGCGTCGAGTCTTACCGCAATCAACCTGGCCGCGAGGATGATCGAAGCCGACAACGGAGACGCGATCATCGCCGGGGGCGTCGAGAGCATGTCCCGCGCGCCGTTCGTGATGGCCAAGGGCGACCAGCCCTTCAGCCGCAAGGTCGAGGTGTATGACACGACCATCGGCTGGCGCTTCACCAACCCGAAGCTCGCGGACATGCACCATCCATACTCCATGGGCGAAACGGCGGAAAACGTCGCGCGGAAATACGGGCTGACCCGAGAGGAACAGGACGAGTTCGCGCTCTCGTCGCAGATGAAATGCAAGGCCGCGATGGAGGCGGGGCGCTTTGCCGACGAGATCGCCGCGGTCACGATCCCGCAGCGCAAAGGAGAGGCCATCGTCGTCAAAGAGGACGAGCATCCGCGCGGCGACATGACGATCGAAAAGCTCGCCAAGCTAAAACCGGCTTTTGCCACGGACGGTACGGTGACGGCGGGCAATTCCTCGGGCATCAACGACGGGGCGGCCGCCCTGCTTATCGTCGAACGGGAAATTGCAATGCGGCTCGGTCTTTCGATCCTGGCGGTCGTCGGTCCGTCGGCGTCGGCCGGCGTGGACCCGGCGCATATGGGTCTGGGTCCGGTCCCGGCGACGCGAAAGGCGCTCTCGCGGGCGAACCTGACGACGGCCGATCTGGACGTGATCGAGCTGAACGAGGCGTTCGCCGCGCAGTCGATCCCCTGTATTCGCGAGCTAGAGCTGGACGCGGCGAAGGTCAACCCCAACGGCGGCGCGATCGCACTGGGTCATCCCCTGGGATGCAGCGGCGCCCGAATCGTCACGACCCTCCTACACGAAATGAAACGCCGCGGCGCCAAACATGGATTGGCGACGATGTGCGTCGGCGTGGGGCAGGGCGTGGCGACGGTATTCACGCGGGGGTAGCGCGGTCGATTGGCCTACCCTTTTCAGGTCCTATTTCAGTTGGTATCGTCCATGTACCCTGCCTCTTCCAGCCATGTCCGTGTGATCGTCGAAAGCCACGTCTCTCGCGAGGCCACGAGCTTCACGAATTGCCGCGCCTTCGGATCATTCGTATCCCGGCCATCTAACGCACCATTCACGACGCGAAGCCACGCGACACGCTTCTTCAAATGGTGATATGCATTCAGACGCAGGTCCGCGATCATCTGTTTCGCTCTTCGCTGCCGTGCCGCGCTCAAGGTTGGCGTTGGAAGAATCTCGCCAGTTGTTGTGTCGAAGCGAAAATACGCCTCAGGTCGAGCGTTTCGCGATTTAGCGCAAGGATCAACGTATCCACCCGCAGGCCATTTCCCACCTTTCACGTGGTTGCAGGCATGGCAGACGAATACCCAGTTCTCCCACTCGTAGACACGCTCTGGAAATCGGCTCTTGGGTCGAAAGTGGTCCACTTCCCCCTTGTCGTCTTCTTCGCAATATCCGCAATTGCCGAAGAACACGCTCGACACATCGCGGTGAAACTCTTGCCATTTTGAATCTGATGGCTTTCTGCCTGTCTTGGTAGGATAGTATTGAACCCAGCGCGGTGTGTACTTCTCACGAATGGCACGGAGTCCACCAGGCGCCGGCCCGCGGATTACCGTATGCATCAGGACTTCGCCTTCTTCGGCCGGACGGATTTCTTTGCTACGCTGGTCTTCCGGGCCTTCGGCACCTTTGCTTTCCGCTTCACCGTGCGTTTTGGCGAATCGGCTTTCAGCTCTTGGCGCAACCGTTGCACCAAGTCGTCCGCGCTGTCAGAACTTGGTCCAGCCAAGAGCCTGCCACGAACGTCGTGCCGTAGAGCTTCGATCTCGCCCTTTTGTTCGACGGTGAGGCGTTTCTTATCCCGAAGTTCCGCCAGCCGACGGAGCTTCTCGGCCGACTCGTGGTCGGTCGCCGCATCGACTCCCAAGAAACACGATAGAATTTCGTCGGAAGACCACCCGACGATATCCGACTCGTTTCGGGAAACCGTGACGCCTCCCTTGTCCCGGCGTGACAATAGGTGTACTTGTCCGGCCTTCAACCCGGCGAGCATGAGCGGTGAGTGCGTTGAGCAAAAAATCTGCAACTTCGGGAAAAAGGACGACAGGGCGGGTAAGATCCGACGTGCCCACGAAGGGTGCATGTGGGCGTCAACTTCGTCGAGAATGAGTATTCCCGGTTTGGTGTCCAAGCGATCCGGAAAATCGTAAGCTCTCGCATACCCGATGATCAACCGAGCCAGCCATTGTATCAGCGACTGAGTGCCCTGACTGAGCACGTCGAGCGGCATCTTGCCGTCCGGTGTATCAAACTGCGGATACAGACCACGTTTGTCCTCAGCTATCCCAGCGAACCGGATTGGGAATCCCTCGGTCACTTCGGAGGCGATCGTAGCAACGAGCGCAACGAATTCGCGTATTGCCGGCTTGTCATCCCAATACGCCCGATAGTCGAGTTCGATCAACTCTTGCACGATTTCTTGATCGCGCACCAGTGTTTCTCCGTAATCGGGCTCCGCTTTGCGCTCCAGCCGACCATCCATGGTCACGAAGTACTTCTCGCCCGGCGAGTGTTCACCCTGCTCACGGGACCGCGTTGGACCATCCGAACGGAAATCCGTGCTCCATCGCAATGCAGGAATGAAGACCGTGTACCCTAGCTCCTTCCGCTTCCGGTCGTAACGTTCCAAGCGGGCCAGGGGCCAAGTCTTGGACTCAGTTCCGCCCTGAATCGGAAAGGCGCCGACTATGGTGTTTTCCTTTGTATGTCTCGCACCGAACCGAACTCGAAAACGGCTAGCGATTTCGTGCAACAGCTTTTGCGGGACAGTGAACGGAGTAACAGCCAAATCGCTCAGCGCAAATAGCGCGGTCGATTTTCCGCAGTTGTTCGGACCCACGAACACGTTTATGTGACGGTCGAACTCGAATTCGATTTTGTCAAACGGCCCCAGATTGGTAAAGGATAGGCTTGCAATATGCATCGCTGGACTCCAGCCCGGTAGGGCAGGTCGTCGGGACTACAGTGGCGCGCATGGCCGGGCTGCGCCTTTCGCTCCACGCCGTTTACTACAACGGATCGGTCGCTCCGCCCGTTGCGTTACTTCAATGCTCTTTGATCGGACACAATACCGACCGAGCCCGGATCAAAGGCGCTTTGCCACAGAGTTCATACTGTCGCGAGTGAGTCGCTCGGTCAGGCGCCGTTGGCTTACGAATGGAGAGCATAACTCGGACTGACAGTCGCTGCAACGCCGGAGGCGACTGGTCAACCGGGCAACTGGCGGGGCAGTCCACCGGACATACGCGTCTACCGCATCACCACCGGCATCGGTATGCCGGTCCCCTGCGTGCGGGTTGGCGGTGTCGTTTCCCATTTGCCGGGGATCGCGGTTTGACACGAGGGACATCGGCCGTTGGCCATGCGGTTCTCCTCCACGAAGAAACCCCGGCGGCGGATGAGCAGTTCGTTGCACGACGGGCAGTAGGTGTTTTCCCTATCGCCGATTCCCCCCGGCAGGTTTCCCGGATAGACGTAGCGCAGGCCCGCGGTCTTGCCGTGTTCGTAGGCCCGAATGAGCGTCTCAGCGGGCGTTCGCGGCGGGTCGGTCATTTTGTAATCCGGGTGAAACGCGGTGACGTGCCACGGAATGTCGCACGAGACGCCGGCGATGAACTCGGCGATTTGCCGCAATTCGTCGTCGCCGTCGTTGAACCCGGGAATGACGAGCGTGACGACCTCGAGCCAGAAGTCCATTTGTTTCAGCCGGCGGATCGTATCGAGCACGTTTTCCAACACACCGCCGAGCCGGCGGTAGTTGCGATCGTCGAAGCCCTTTAGATCCACCTTGTAGAGATCGACGTAGGGGCGGATGAATTCGAGAACCTCGGGCGTGCCGTTGCCGTTACTCACGAAACCGCAGACGACCCCCTGCCCGCGGGCGAGCTTGAAGATCTCGACGGCCCAATCCGCGGTGATGAGCGGTTCGTTGTAGGTGCTGACGATCACGGGCAACTTGCTCTCGACCGCGAGCGCGACGAGACGCTCGGGCGAGCAGAAGTTCGGACCGCTGACGGCCGAGTCGTCGCGCAGCGCCTGACTCGTCACCCAGTTCTGGCAGTAGCCGCAATGATAATCGCATCCGAGCATGCCGAACGACAACGCGTCGCGGGCCGGGAACGCGTGATAAAACGGCTTCTTTTCGATCGGGTCGATCTGCAAGCCCGCGACATAGCCGGCCGGGGTGCGCAGGTCGCCGTCGTGGTTGAACCGCACGCGACACACGCCGCTGCGCCCGGGTAGAATCGAGCAGCGGTGTCCGCAGGCGAGGCAGCGAACCCGACCGTTCTCGCCGCGTACTACGAGCTGTGGGGCGGACGACATCGTGTTGTCGCCGAGTAATTGTTTGAGACGAATTGACGCGGACATAATGCTCAACCTCGACAAACCGCGAATGACGGATCAGAGCCGGTGCGGGATGTTGCCGCTCTTTGGATTATACTCGCGCCGACGCGGATCGCCATGGAATCCGGAGAACGGGTGCGTGTGGCCCGGTTGGGCGGTCCGCGCGGTTGGATCTTCTGTAATCGCGGGAGACTGCCGCAGCGCGGGATTGGCGCGAGACCAGTTGTCGTTCGCTCCGCTCGGCGGCATAATGCCGATGTATTTGGCGACGGTGAACAAGCGTAGCGATACAAGCGGATGGCCTCTTTTGCGAACCCGACCGTTAGCGGCCTGTTGAAAAAATGCCGTCTACCCGAGCAAGCAGCGTCCGCCCCCCGCGGCGGCCGTAGGACGGCGATAGAGGATTCGAAAGCCACGTCCGCCACGGGGGGCGGACGCTACGCCGACTTCTTCAACAGACTGTTAGGGAGGCCGCGTGCTTTCATTGGTCGAGCCGCTTCCTGACGGGCGCGGTTCGGATCAGGATACGCCTCCGCAATTCTGAATCACGACACTAGGTCTGTGAGTCGGATTCGGATCGACGTCGCGCGGGGATACCCGGGGAGATCTGATAGATTGACCGCTGACCAAGAGAAGAACGCGACAGCAGGCTTGACACCGTCGCCCGGTTCGCCGGCGACGCCCGATCCGCTGGTGAAGGCCGGCGGCGACTCTTCGGACCAAGGGCGCTCCTGCGGCCACGACCACGAGGGCGTGCGGGATCCGTCATTGTGGCGAACCGCGCTGTGGCACGAACTGAGCGACCACATTCCGTTTTCCGCGATGGCCGTTGCCATCGGGTTGGTTTTCGCCGGAACGATCTGCATCCTGGGATACGGCGGGCAGAACGTCGCGAAGACGGTTGCGGGTTCGGTGCATTCGGGCGAACACGCGCCTGACGACGCGACTGCGCCCGACGGCGGGGCCGATTCCGAACCTGACGAGCACGCCGGACATGGCCACGCGGCCCATACCGATCCGGCGATTCTGTTCTTTCACCTGTTCCACCCCGCCCACATGCTTTTTTCCGCCGCCGCCACGACGGCCATGTTTCGGCGCTATGAAAAGAAAGTCGGCAAGGCGATCGCGGTCGGGCTCGCGGGTGCCATCGGCGTCTGCGGTTTTAGTGATATTCTGATGCCGCACGCCTCACTGTGGATCCTCGGCGCGGACATTCCCCTGCACCTGTGTGTCGTGCGTCATCCGATGTTGGTGCTGCCGTTCGCGCTCGTGGGTGTGTTGATCGGCTTGGGGGCCGCGCGCGGCGTGGTGCGGAGCACGATTTTCTCACACTCGATGCACGTCTTGGCATCGACGATGGCAAGCATCTTCTACATGGTGGGTCCGCTCGGCATGGTTGCGTGGATCGACAACATCGGGATGGTGTTCTTCTTCGTGGTGGTGGCCGTACTGGTGCCGTGTTGCCTGAGCGACGTCGTGTTTCCGATGGTAATGACCGCGCCCGCCCGCGCTCAATATCTTCAGGAACCCCACGGCCATTAGTGTAGCGATTCAGAATTGGGGAGGCGTATCCTGATCCGAACCGCGCCCGTCAGGAAGCGGCTTGACCACCGGCAAGCCGGCCCGGCACTGGCAAAGCCAGCTTGCTGGCCCGGTTGGCCGGTGCCAGTGAAAGCACGTCCCCTCCCTCACGGCCCTAGGTTCGGATAAGAGGCCATCTGTTTGAATCACTACCCTAGTGCTGCGTCAAACCCCGGCAGCGGCAACAGTGAATAGCGCAGGGCGCGAGCCGCGGGATCGGCGACACTATCAACGGAGTGACGGGACCAGCGGTTTTCGATTGGCGAATATCGACTTGCTGGCGCCTGCGGGCCAATTCTGCTAGACTCGCCGGGCATGAAGCTCGACCTTATCGCGGACCGTCTCGTTGGGAATCTCGCGGCGCTTCGGTTCGCCAAGCCCGTCACGCACGTCTACAATCCACTCGAATATGCGCGCAAACCGTTTCGACAATACGTGCGCAAGTACGGGCGCGGGATCAAAGAGGTCGTGCTCGTGGGCATGAACCCCGGACCGTGGGGAATGGCCCAGACCGGCGTGCCGTTCGGCGCGGTGGGCATGGTGCGAGACTGGCTAGGGATTACCGCGGACGTCGGCGGTCCGTCTGCCGAGCATCCCAAAAGACCCGTGTCGGGATTCGCGTGCCCCCGTGAAGAGGTAAGCGGAACCCGCGTTTGGGGTTGGGCAAGGGACACGTTCACGACGCCGCGGCGGTTCTTCGAACGGTTCTTCATCGTCAACTATTGCCCACTGCTGTTTCTCGAAGCGACGGGTCGCAACAGGACGCCCGACAAACTACCGAAAACCGAGCGGGCGCCGCTTCAAGAAGCATGCGATCAAGCACTGCGCGAGACGATCGAAACGCTGCGGGCTAGACATGTGATCGCCTTCGGCGTCTTCGCGGAAACGCGAGTGAGGGCGGCGCTTGACGGTATGGACCTTGCGATCGGCCGAATCCTCCACCCGAGCCCGGCGAACCCCGAGGCCAATCGCGGTTGGTCGGAGCGGGCCACGGCGCAGTTGCGTGCGCAGGGGATTGACGTTCCGACGATGTTGGGTTCCCCAAGACGTTGAAGCCCGCCCTTCTTCAGAACCGGCCTCAATCCAACCACTGCTTTTTGTCCTTCAGCTTCATCGGCACGTATTCTTCCGTCAGGTAGGACAGGTCTTTGCTGATTAGGGCTTCGACTTCCATCTTGAAGCCGTTCGATATCATCTTCTTGATCTCCCTGGCCCATGCCCGCTTCTTCTTGAACCAGGGGTAGGCGAGGATTTGCTTGGAGCGTTTGATGTCGCTTGCGTCGAGGTCGAGCTTGACGTCGTCGGATAGGCCGCAGCGGTCGTAGTCGAAGGCGGAGACGCCGATGAACTTCGCGTCGGGAACGGCCATTCGGCGCGACTCGTAGGCGAGGTTGATCGAACCGTGTTTGATGACGGAGTATATGTAATATCCCCACGGGTCGTTATCGAGCAGGACGAAGAGTGGCAGGTTCAGCTCCTCGTGCATCCGGCGGAGCAGGCGGCGCATGCCGCGCGCGGGCTGGCCGCCGCCGTGCGAGAGGATGCACTGGTGCGTTTCCCAGAAGCGGTCCTCGTGGAACCGTCGCCATACGGTGTCTTTTTCGACGTGGAGGATGAACTTGGCGCTGCATTTCTTGAACTGGATGACGTCGGCTTCGACGATGCTCGGTACGGGGTAGCCCGCGCTGCCCATGGCCGCACAATCGAGCGTGTTGCCGTCGTCGACGAGCGTGATCGGTCCGACCAGGTTGCCGCGGTTGCTGGCGAAGACGTGGAGTTCCTCGCGCAGCGCGTTCACCGCGACCTCGAGGTCTTCGATGATCGGGTCGGACTCGCTCTGGTCGTCGAACGTTTTCTCGTTGGTGCCCTTGATCGTGTGTTTGCACATGTAGTAGATCTGGCGGATGCTGGCCGTCTTGCCCATCTCCGCGAGTTCCTTGCACTTCGACGCCACGAGCAGGGTCTGCATGAACCGCTTGGCTTGGCCGAAATTGAAGAAGCTTCGCGACTGCTTGCCCCCACCCATCTCGACGTACCGTGTTTTTTCATTGTATCTGACGTTGGAGAGCGCGCGGGTCGGGATGGCGACGGTCGGGTCTTCATCGCGCAAGGCCATTTCGACAACGGAGCGGGCGAGCTGCTCGAGCTTCGGCCCGGCGGCGCCGTTTTTCTTGGCGCGGGAGGTGCGTTTCGCCTTGGCCGAAGGCTGCGTTGTCTTTGTGGTTCGTTTGGTTTTCTTGGGCATTGTCTAAGTCTCGTTGAGTCGTTACCGCCGTGACTTTGGTTCAATTCACTTCGGCCGACGGTTCAATCCGCGGGGACCGACGCGCGTCCGATATTCCCGAGTCCCGTAGGGACGGCATCAACTAGCCCACGGCGTAAGCCGTGGGAACAATCGACCCGCACAGACCGCAAGTCCCGTAGGGACGACACCTCTTCAATCCCAAACATATCGCTCGTCGCAGTCAAGACCATGGCGGCGAAGAAACTCGACGAACTCATCTTCGAACCTCCGGCTCCGGTGGTGCTCCGCCTGATTATCGATATACCGTATGACGTCCGGCACCGCTGACGAGCTGACGCTAAATGCACCGTAGCCGCTCTGCCACGCAAACTCACGATGCATCGGAAACGTCTCGTGGACCCATTTCGAGCTGTTGGTCTTTACAAGGCGCATCATGTTAGCCACCGAAACGGTCGGGGCGATCTCGATGAGCAAATGCACATGGCCGGCCACCCCGCCAATGGCGAGTGGATGCGCTTCGCTTCGTTCCAAGATCCCCCGGATATATGAATAGAGACGCTCCCGTATGGTCTCATTGATGAACGCACGCCTTCCCTTTGTCGAAAAGATGCAATGGTAAACGAGCTTGGTGAATGTATGACCCATTCGCGGTGTCTATTTACACTCCGCCGATCTGACGACGCGCCCGGGATCTGCCGCCCCCTACGGGGGCTTGATCTCTGCACAACGCTTCTTCTCACGGGCTTACGCCCGTGGCTATTTCCTTTCGCCCCTTCGGGGCTTGCGAGTCCCGTAGGGACGGCACGGGGCTAGCCCACGGCGTAAGCCGTGGGGACCGATGCACGTCCGAAAATATCCAGTCCCGTAGGGACGAAAGTTCGTCATTCCCAAATGTAGCATTCATCGTACTCGATACCGTGGCGACGTAGGAATTCGATCAACTCCTCTCGTGTAACCATCGTTTATGCGATGTCCAGCTTCCGGTCCACGCGAGCCCGAATTGCCGGAATCACTCGCAGGAGTTCCGGGCATCCGTCAGCAACCACGATCCGTCCGGTTGTGCCCGAACCGACATTCCATGTCCGCGTGCGATGGCCTCGAACTTCAGCGAGAGTCGGGTTGGAGGGTTCGCGATAATCAGGCACTGATCGCTACCATTGGTTTCTGCGCCAATGAGGGACTCGAAGATTGAAAGGAGCTCGTCGAGGAATGACGGGGCAACTCCCTCAACGCCTTCGAAATCGACGATTACCGGGGTTGTGCGCGTAGCGTTTTCGTCTGTCGTCGTACCCGCCATCACCGTTCGGAGCGCGTCTTCAAGGCGGCGCGCGGACTCCCGGCTGACCAGAACTCTGTCCTTTAGAACATCATGAACTCGAAGCGTGCACATGGTTACGTGGGAATGGAGAGAAACGCCAGCATGCCCGGAAACAATCGGGTGCGTCTTGCAGAACTCTCCAGATCCTCTGTGATCTCCAACGACCCTATTCCCGAGTGGAGCAACAGCGATCCGCCGGGCCGGCGAACGTCCTCGCTGACGCCGTACAATCCGATTCCACGGTGCGGGTCACCTGTGCCGCTGACTCTCTCGCGCACGGCAAGTTCGAGAGCATCCCAATCGTAGCTCACGCGCGACTTGAGTGCTTCGTTTCTGCACAAGCTTTCGAAAACCCCTATTCCGCCATCCGCCACAGTACAGATGAACCGCGAGCCCTTTTCAGAGTCGCGGAACTGGACGCAGCCCGCTTTCCGGCCTAGCTTCCGGATCACGCTCCACCAGAATACCTGCGTAAAGGGCCTTCTGTCAACGGGCTACGGGGCGTCGCCCCGAGTGCCGGTGTCTCACGACGCCCCCGGCATCTGCCGCCCCCTGCCGCGGGCTTCGTACGTACACG
>JADFHG010000573.1 GCA_022567365.1 Planctomycetota bacterium
AGTGATCAGGAGGGCGGCGCTCGGGGCACCAAAGGGTGTTTCGATCGTGACCGTCTCGCCGCCCCGCTCAGACATCAGGACGTCACCCAGACCCGTGCCGCCGATGATGCCCACTTTGGCTCGTGTCATTCGGTGTCTCACGTTGTCCGGCGCCCGCCGATAGCACACCGCCGAATCAGACTTTTTCAACGGACGGCTACACCGTCTCCTGTACCGTGACGCGCAGCGCCTCCTCGAGCGTCGTCAGACCGTCACGCACCTTTGTCATCGCGTCGTCTCGCAGCGTGATCGCGCCGTGGCCCTCGGCGTACTTGGCCAACTCGTCCGTATGCGCCTTCTCCATCACGAGCGCGGTGAGTCCGGAGTCGAACGGGACGAATTCGAAAATGCCGATACGGTCCAGATAGCCGCTTCTCAAACAGCGCGAACAGCCGGTCCCGCGGTAGATCTCCATTCCGGATCGTTCCAACGGGACCTCGAGAATCTTGCGTTCCGTGGCGTTTGGTTCGTACGCCTTCTTGCAGTTCGTGCAGATCTTGCGAACGAGACGCTGCGCCATGACGCCGACCAGGGCGCTCGAAACGAGGTACGGCTCGCACCCCATTTCCAAGAGGCGGGTCACCGCGCCGACGGCCGAATTCGTGTGCAGGGTGGTGAACACGAGGTGCCCGGTCAACGATGCTTCGAGGGCCAGCGCCGCCGTCTCCTCGTCACGAATCTCACCCACCATAATCACGTCGGGATCGTGGCGAAGGATGCTCCGCAACGCCCCCGCGAAGGACACGCCGTATTCCGCGTCGACCGGCACCTGATTGACACCGGCGATGTCGTACTCGACCGGATCCTCGACGGTGATGATGTGTTTGTCGACGGTGTTGATGACCTGCAGCGCGGCATACAGCGTCGTGGACTTGCCGCTCCCCGTGGGTCCCGTCAGCATGATGATCCCGTACGGGCGGCGAATGAGACGATCAAACGCCTGGCGGATTTCCACGCCCATCCCGAGCGTCTCGAGCGTCAATCGCGACCGGTCCCGCGAGAGCAGACGAAGCGTGACCCGCTCGCCGCGCGCGGTGGGAATAATGGCCACCCGCACGTCGATATTCTGCTCGAAGCTCTTGTGGCTGAAGCGTCCATCCTGCGCGCGGCGACGTTCGGTGATGTCGAGGGTGCAGAGCACCTTGACCCGCGAGATCAACGCGGCCGCCACGTCGAGTGGGTAGGCCCGCGCTTCCAACATCCGCCCGTCGATCCGCAGACGAATCCGGAGGCGATCGTGCTCCGACTCGATGTGGATGTCGCTCGCGCGCCGGTCCACGGCCTCGTCGATGATGCTGTCGAACTGCTCCACGATGTTCAGGCCCGTTGCCGAAACGGCGGTAACGGTCGGCGAAAGGCCCGCGACGTCGACAAGCCTCGCCCCCTTCGCGCGCGCATCGCCGTAGATTTCGTTGATCGCGTCGAGGATCTGATATCGCGGACTTACGACGAGTTGCACCGGACGGTCGAACCGCGCGACGATCGCCGTGCGCACGGACGGGTCCACGGGGTCGGCGACGGCGGCCACGAGCTGACCGGAGACCTCGCCGAATATCAGGCAGCATTTTCGTCTGGCGATGTTCTCCGGGAGTGTCAGGGTCCAGGCCCGCGCCGGCGCGCGCCGCGTCAGATCCAAATAGCGAAGCCCGTTCATCTCGGCGTATGCCTGAGCGATGTCGGACTCGCTGATGATGTCGGCGGCTTGCATGACCTCGACAAGGGGCACGCCCGCCGTCTCCGACTCCATCCGTAGTGAATACAGGCGAGCATGGTTGACCTCGCCGTCGTCGAGGAGCTTCGAGACAATCTTGTGTTCCGCGCTGTCGGCTGCAATCACGGCCCGGTCCTCCAAGTCGTAGCCCACGCACACCGTGCGTGTTCTTAGCGAGGGATCCTTGCCGGAAACGCCCCGCTGGTTTCTTGTACCCCGCGATCGACCGAAGGGAAAGTCGATCATCCGTGTCTCGGTCAATTGCGCCTGTTCTGGACGTCGCGTCCCTCGACACTTCGCCGTCACAATCCCCTGGATTCTCCCGTAAGAACCCGCTCGCGGGAAGGCGTTCCTGCGGAGTTGTCGTAAAGGGCGGGGGTGGGAGGAATGGCGGCGGGTGGCGTGCGATGCCTTGTAGGGTGAATTCGCCGCCAAAGGGATCGAAATCGCCCGCCGGCGCCG
>JADFHG010000574.1 GCA_022567365.1 Planctomycetota bacterium
TCGCGACATCGACCGCCAGGCCGGCGAAGCGCGGGCGGCCGGTCGCGACGTGATCGACTTCGGTGTCGGCGACCCCGACAAACCGACCCCGGGTTTTATCGTTGATCGAATGGCCGACGCCGTACGCGACCCGGCCAATCATCAGTATTCCGCCGGCGCCGGGTCGCTCGCGTTTCGCGAGACGGTGGCGAGATACTTCGACCGGCGATTTCGCGTTTCGGTGGAACCGGTCGGCGAAGTCCTCGCGCTGGTCGGTTCGAAGGAGGGGCTAGGCCACCTGCCGACCGCGGTGATGAATCCCGGCGAAACGGCGCTCGTGCCGGATCCCGGCTACCCCGTGTACCATTCGGGCACACTGTTCGCCGGGGGCATCTGCCATACGATGCCGCTTCGACCGGAAAACGGTTTCCTGCCCGTGCTTGCCGACATTCCCGATGACGTGCGCAGCCGTGCCCGGCTGATGTTCCTGAACTACCCGAACAACCCGACGTCGGCGATCGCGCCGCTGTCGTTCTTCGAGGAAGCCGTGGCCTTCGCGCGCGACCACGACATCCTGATCGTGCAAGACGCCGCATATTGCGAGTTGCACTTCGGTCAGGCACCGCCGAGCATTTTGCAGGTCGCCGGGGCGAAGGAAGTCTGCGTCGAGATGCACTCGCTCTCGAAGACATTCAACATGACCGGTTGGCGGATCGGTTTCGCCGTCGGCAACGCCGACGCACTTGCGGCATTGGGCAAGGTCAAGAACAACATGGACTCCGGCGTGTTCGGCGCGATCCAGGAAGCGGGAATCGAAGCGCTCGAACACCTGGACCACGTCGAGGTCCGGGCGCTTCTCGACGTCTACCGACAGCGCCGAGACATCGTCGTCGGCGGGCTACGTGAGGCGGGTTGGAAGGTCGATGAGCCGGTCGCGACGTTCTACGTCTGGGCGAAGTGCCCTGCGGGGCTAAACTCGATGACGGTGGTCGCGCGGATGCTCGACGAGGCCGACGTAGTTGTCATACCCGGCGTGGGTTTCGGATCGTCAGGCGATGGATACGTGCGTTTCGCACTGACCGTGCCCAAGGATCGAGCGGCTGAAGCCATCCGCCGCATTGCCGCGCTGAAGTGGTGAACCCGTCGAGCGTTCCCATGAACACGCCCGCGGTTGCCTACCTCGGTCTCGGATCCAACCTGGGCGATCGTTTGAAGTTCCTTCGCCGGGCATTGGTCGAACTCGACAATTCGCCCGATGTGCGGATCGACCGTGAATCCGGCGTCGCCTCGGTCTATGAAAGCGCAGCCGTCGGCGGCGGCGACGGCCAGGAACCGTATCTCAACACGGCGCTCCGCATCGCCACGCGCCAAACGCCGGTCGCGCTCCTTCGTACGATCGCCGCCGTCGAAAACGCCCTCGGGCGCACGCGAACCCGACGTTGGGGGCCTCGCGTCATCGACGTCGATATCCTGCTCTACGAATCACAAACGCTACGGACCGATACGCTGGTGATCCCCCATCCACGGCTGCACGTCCGCGCCTTCGTGCTCGAACCGCTAGCCGAGATCGCGGGCGACGTCGTTCATCCCGTCCTCGGTGTTTCCATCGCAACGCTCGCCCGTCGATGCCGCGAGTCGATCGAACCGCAGGGCGGCGCAATTCGTCTCTACGGCCCTGCGGAATGGTCCCCGGTCAGTGCGACTTCGTAGTATGAAAACGCTAGATCGATAAGGAAAACCGAGCCGCGGGCTTCAGCCCGCGCGGTGCCACGAATACTCGTAACCGTGACGGTCCCGTGGCCCCGCGCAGGCTGAAGCCTGCGGCTCAGATAGTCGGGGAACTACCTCGACAGGTCAGTCGTTCACGACCGCCGGCCGCCGTGCGCTAACACCTGCGTTTTTCAGGAAAGAAACGCCTTCTTCTTGCGTCCCGACAGGTAGGACTCCATCACGCAATTGGTCAGATCGCCGCTCGTGCAATAGAACGCCACACCCTTGGTCAGCTTGGTCAGGTGGTCCACGAAACCGACCCAGTCCATGTAGTAATAGTCTTCGATCAAGGCGAACGTCGAGAACCGTATGCCACTACGCGACATGATCATCGCTTCGGAAAGCGTCGCCATCACGGTGGCTTCATCGGGCGGGTAGACGAGGAATATGTGGCCGCCTTTGACGTAGGCCGTCGGTTGTCCATCGGTGATGATGAAGACCTG
>JADFHG010000575.1 GCA_022567365.1 Planctomycetota bacterium
CAAACCACGCCAGTGTGAAGTAATGCGTGAGCACGGTCAGCCACGCGACGACGATGTAGACCATCCACCAGCGCTTGTTCAGCGTTTCAGCGGCTTTGTAAAGGCTGTAGATACACAGCGTGACCGCTAGCAGCCAGGTCGTATAGCCGCGCGCCTCTTGGCTGTAATAAACGTGCAACGGATTGAAGGTCGCGAGCAGGGCGGCGATTAGCCCGACCCGAGGTCCGGCGAGCCGTGTTCCCAGCAGACCCAAGACAAAGACGCCGAGTGCTCCGATTAGGGCAGAGAGGCTTCGCATCCCCCAGATGGTTTCCCCGACGATGTCCGTCCAGAGATTCAAGAGGAAAAAGTACGGCAGGTGGGCGACCTCGCGTAGGAGGTCGGGTCCATCGGCGGGCCAATCGAACAGGTGATGGACGATGTAAAACGTGCAGTTTTCGTCGAACCACAACTCCCGGGCATCGAGATCGTGGAATCGCAGCCCGCCGGCCACGATGGCAACGACGACGAGCGCCCAGGCGAATCCGCGACTTCCCCCGGCGGCGCTCGATCGTTGATGCCGTCGCATTCCGCTCATGCCTTGATCATTCCTACGGACGAAGAGCCGCCTTTGACCCCTGGTGCACCGACGAAAACCCTATGGCGACCGAGATCAGCACGCTGCGCGCCGCGACCCCGCGAACGGAACGCGGCACACTGCGGTGTTGTGGGATCGGGCATCGCGCATACTATAACACCGTGGGACCGGCGGCGAACGGCGCGCCGGGTGCATATTCGGTGACGGCGTTCCGCTCAGCCTTCGTGGCGCGGGCGGAATCGGTTTTGTGCCGACTGATCCGCGGCCGTCGCGCAACCTGTGGCACACCCGCCCTCGGGTGTGAATGGACATGTGGCACGCCCGCCCTCGGGTGTGAATGGAACCCAGCCGAGGGCGGCTGGGCTACACGACGGCTGGGCTACACGACGGTCACAAAGTCACGGAGGATCGGCGTTGTCCGATAGCCGCGAAGTTCTTCTCGATATCGTGCGAGCATACTGGCCGATCCCGCTGTGCTCGTTCCTCGTGTCGCTCGTCTCGACGGCACTCTGCCGGCGGTTCGCGCTACGGCACGACATCGTGGACCGTCCGGACCACTTCCTCAAGCCGCACAAACAACCGATTCCGTATCTCGGCGGCGTGGCCGTGTATCTGGGATGGGCGGCCGGTATCGTGCTCGCGCTGATCATGTTCGATCGCGTGACGGAAATACCGGACATGCCGCGACCCGGTCCGTCGATGCACGTCGTCATGATGATCGGGATTCTGGTCGCCGTGACGGTGATCATGCTGCTTGGTCTATACGACGATCTGCGGACGGTGTCCCCAAAGGTGAAGCTCGGCGTGCAGATTGCCTTGGCGGGGTGGTTGATGGCGATCGGCGTGGGCGACGACACCATTGTCGTCTTGCTCCAGGTCAAGCTCGAATTCGGTCCGTGGCTTCTGCTCGCATATTCGATACCGCTAACGCTTCTCATCACGGTCGGGGCGAGCAATGCGACGAATCTGATCGACGGGATGGACGGGCTCTGCTCGGGCGTGCTTGGCATTATCTCGGTCGGATTCCTCGTCATCGCGGTCCACCTCCATCTATGGAGCGACTGGCACCCGTGGGACGTGCAACGCGTCGTTCTTTCGCTCGCCCTGCTGGGGGCGTCGTTTGGATTCCTGCCGTTCAACCGCAGCCCGGCGAAGATCTTCATGGGCGACGCCGGGTCCATGGTGCTCGGACTCAACGCGGCCATCCTGCTGCTCTTGTTCGCGAAATCCGGTGGCGGGGCGCTCCGTTGGTTCTGGGGCGCGGCGATGGTGTTCGGATTGCCCTTTGCCGATATGGCGCTCACCCTCGTCAGACGGTGGCGAAGCGAGCGGCCGGTCATGGAGGGAGATCGCAGCCATTACTACGATCAACTCGTCGATCGTGGGCTGCCCGTTCGGCGGGTCGTGCGGATCAGCTATATGCTCGCGGCGTGTTTCGCAGGACTGGGTTGTCTGGTCATTTGGCTGCGCACGCGCTACATCGTAATCGTGTACTTCCTCGCGGTGATGGCGGTCGCCGTCGTGGTCAAGCGGCTGCGGCTGGTCCGGGCGGAGCGCGCTCCGAACGACCGCCATGAGAAGCCTCGGTCCACGGGTGGAAAGTCTTGAATCCGA
>JADFHG010000086.1 GCA_022567365.1 Planctomycetota bacterium
GCATGGGCAACCGCACGACGATGATGCGTGGACGGGATGGAGAACGGCCGCCACGGAACCGCGCGTCTACTTGCCGGGGGGCGACGTTTGCCTCGTAGCATCCGTGACGGTTCCGGCGGTGGACCGTCTGCGGCCCGGCGGGAGCCTCGCCCTGCCTGTCGCAAGGGCCGTTCGATCCGTCATATATGCCGCGTCGCATCGCACGTCGCCGACGTCTCGCACGCCCCGCGGACTCCTGTTACAATTCGACCATGCAGAGCAAAGCGACAACCGTCGAGCAGTACCTTCGTGGGCTTCCCGCCGACCGGCGCGAGACACTCGAGGCCGTGCGCGCGGTAGTCATCGAGAACCTGCCGAAAGGCTACGAAGAGGGCATGCAGTACGGCATGATCGGCTACTATGTGCCGCACAGCGTTTACCCGCCGGGTTATCATTGCGATCGTGCGCAGCCCTTGCCGTTCGCGAGTCTGGCGTCTCAGAAGAACCATATGGCGATCTACCTGATGTGCGTCTATAGCGATGCTGAACTCGAGACTTGGTTCCGGTCCGCTTGGGCGAAGACGGGCAAAAAGCTGGACATGGGAAAGTCGTGCATTCGGTTCAAAAAGATCGACGACGTGGCGCTGAAGGTGATCGGAGCGACGATCAAGCGGGTGCCCGTGAAGAAGTTCGTCGCACAGTACGAATCCGTGATCGGATCGATGGGCAAGCGAAAAGGCAAGGCGAGCGCAAAGAAGACCACGAAGAAGACCGCCAACAAAACCGCCTCACGCAAAACCGCGAAGACATCTGCCAAGGCGTCCACCAACAAGCGAACCCGCACGAACGGTGCCAAGGCCGCGACAAAGCGAAAGGTCAAAGGTGCGAAGACTTGATCCGGCCCCCGAGCGTCAGTCGGGCGCGGCACCGTTCGCCACGTTCGCGAATGTACGGCGCTCGTGTGTTGACCCGGCCGGCGGCGGGATGTGAATCAGACCGGCCCCGGATTTGATCTACGCAAAGTGATCACATTCGCGACTGCCCAGCGGGCAATAGATTCGGCGGCGTCTCCCGCGCCCTTTGAGAATGAACACCGGCCTTCGTAAAACGGTCAAGAGAGCGCTCGATGGAAAATAGTTACGATCATCATCAATTTGAAGCCAAATGGCGCGAGCGCTGGGAATCCGACTCGTGCTTTCGGTGGCGCAACGATGGCACCAAACCCAAGTACTACGTACTCGAGATGTTCCCCTATACGTCCGGCAAGCTGCACATGGGGCATGTGCGCAACTATACAATGGGCGACATTATCGCCCGCTTGCAACGGGCACGCGGGTTTGACGTACTCTACCCGACGGGATGGGATGCGTTCGGGCTACCCGCCGAAAACGCGGCGATCGCACGAAAGATCCACCCTCGAAAATTCACCGGGGACGCCATCGTCTCCATGAAGACGGCCATGCAGCGACTCGGTCTCAGCTACGATTGGTCGTGCGAGGTCAACACCAGCGAACCCGAATACACCCGCGCGCAACAGCTCATGTTCGTCGAGTTTTTCAAGAAGAACCTGGTCTACCGGGCGTCGAGCTTCGTCAACTGGTGTGAAAGCTGCCAGACGGTCCTCGCCAACGAACAGGCCTCGGGGGGAACGTGCTGGCGCTGCGAAGGCCACGTGAACAAGCGCCGTGTGTCGCAGTGGTTCATGAATATTCGATCCTACGCCGACGAACTCCTCGAAAGTCTCGATCAGCTTCCCGGTTGGCCCGACAGCGTCAAGAACATACAGCGTGCCTGGATCGGGCGGAGCGAGGGCGCGGAAATCCTCTTCCAGGTCGAGGGTGTTTCGGCGCCGCTGAAGGTGTTTACCACGCGCCCGGATACGCTGTTCGGATCCACCTTTGTGGCGCTTGCCCCGGAGCACGATCTCATCGACCGAATGCAGCTCCCTTCCTCCAAGAAGGCGGCGGTCGGCGCTTTCCGCAGCGAAACCCTCCTACAAGCCGTAAAGGACCGCGCCCAACAGGAAGAGAAACGCGGCGTGTTCACCGGCTGTTATACGATCAACCCGATCAACGGTGATCGCGTGCCGATTTGGATTGTCAACTACGTCATGATGGATTATGGAACTGGCGCGATCATGGCCGTACCGGCGCACGACCAGCGTGATTTCGAATTCGCGAAACAATACGACATTCCCATTCGCACCGTCATCCTGAAAGAGGGATCGGACCCGAACGCCCAACTCGCCGAGGCATACACCGGAGACGGAGTGCTGGTCAACAGCGGGAGTTTCGACGGCACGCCGAACCGTGAAGCGATCGCGGCCATCACGGCGGCGCTCGCGGAAAAGCAGCGGGGAAAAGCCACCCGCGAATACCGTTTACAGAACTGGAGCATTTCACGTCAACGGTACTGGGGCAACCCGATCCCCATGATCCAGTGCGACGCATGCGGACCCGTGCCGGTTCCCGAAGACCAGCTTCCGGTCCTTCTCCCCGAAGAGGTCGAGTTCACCGGACGGGGAAGCCCATTGGGCCAGATCCCGTCCTACATACAAACGACCTGTCCCACGTGCGGCGGCCCGGCCGAACGCGACCCCGACACGATGGACACGTTTATGGATTCGTCGTGGTATTTCCTCCGGTACACGGCGTCACGGTGCGAATCTCCATTTGACAGAGCCGTTGTGAACCGCATGCTCCCCGTCGACGTCTATATTGGGGGTTTGGAGCACGCCACACTGCACTTGTTGTATTCGCGGTTCATTATCAAGGTGCTTCGCGACCTCGGCATGCTCGATTTCGACGAGCCGTTTGCGAGACTATACAATCAGGGCATGGTCAACGACACCGAGGGGCGAAAGCAATCCAAGTCCGCCGGCAACGTCGTGGAGCCGTCCAGGGTCACCGACAAATACGGCACGGATGCCCTTCGATTGTACATGATGTTCGCAACGGCCCACAACGCGCCGCTCAATTGGAACGACGACGGGCCGAGGGAGTCGCGGACCTATCTCAACAGGCTTTGGCGTCTTCAGGATCGCCTGCGCGAACCACTTTCCGAACACAATGCGACGATGCCTTCCGTGGAATTCTGCCCGGGAAAGGCGGAGAAAGAGCTGCGCAAGACGGTGCATGAGACGATCCGAAAGGTGACCGACGACGTGGAACGTCTGCAGTTCAATACGGCCGTCGCCGCGTTGATGACGCTGACGAACGCCATATACGTCTACCCCGAAGATGCGCACGCCCAGCCGGTCGCCGCGGCTTATCGTGTGTTGATCCGGCTCGCGGGACCGTTCGTCCCCTATATCTGCGAGGAAATCTGGTCGAATATCGGTGATGGATCCCTGCTCGTGGCTCGGCCATGGCCCGAGTTCGATCCGACCGCGCTGATTGTCGCCACGAAGGAAATCGCCGTTCAACTGAACGGGAAGTTCATCCTTACCATCGAGGTCGCGGACGCGGCGACCGAAAAGGAAGTCCTCGAGCATGCCCTTGCGCAGCCGCGCGTCGACAGGCGAATCGACGGACGAGCCGTCAAGAAAGTCGTCCACGTGCCCGGCCGACTCGTCAACGTCATCGTCGCATGACAGCCTGTTGAAGAACCCGATGGCGGTGTCGTTGGCCAACGTTCTGGGACTTTCGCGACCGCCACGCGAGGGCGGCCGTTACTTCTTCAACGGACTGACAGGACAATCTTCGGTTCCGTGTTCCGAGCCGCGGCGTTGAAGCCCGTACGATCTCTCGGCGTTGGATGCGTTGCACATGCCGGTGGATCCGGCATACGAAATCGGGAAATGCTCTGGCCGAACACATCCGGAGAATCGCCGACCGGCAGACAAGACGACTTTCCGGCACGTCGTGGGACGGATCACTGGGAAGTCCATCCTGGATACCGGAAAACGCCGCCAAACGACGCCCTTTGGGACCGTTTTTCGGACGCTACGCCGGGAGCAGGATTCTTTTCACCCCGGTTGCCAGTGTTGCCAAACCGTGTTACCATACGGATCTCGGTTCTGGACCCGAAGCTCGTTTCCTCTGTCTTGCGCACCCGCGACGCGAACCAGTGAGATCCGTTTGGACCGCTGTGCGAGCCACCCGAATCTACCTGGGTTCGGCGGATTCCGTTTGGGTGGTCATTCGTACAGCATGACTGGCCAACCAGCCCGGTGCACCCGGGATTGGGCGCGGTGCGAGACGATGCCTTTCGCAACGAGATCGTCCGATCGGACGAGACGCTAGGCGTTTGACGTGAATGGAGAGCCCTGGTGCGCTTGACCACCTCGCGCGTAGCGGAGGAGCGGGATCTCCGGAGATCGGCCGGCGACGGGCGTGATGCGGTAGGAGTTCATTTGCAAAGACTACACTTTATTTAACGGAGAAGGCAACCTGCATGAATGAAGCGATCGTTTCTTCGAAGTGTCGCGGTGAGCAAGATCTGCCGTCGCGTTGGGATCCATGTGATACAGGTGATGGTCTCATCACTACGGCTCTTCTGTTGGCCGCGGGCACGGGGACGCGCCTGCAGCCGCTGACGGATAATTGCCCCAAGTGTCTCACGGAAGTGCGCGGTGTGCCCATTCTCGGGCGGCTGGTTTCCTGCCTGTTGGCCCAAGGCTTCCGTCGCCTGGTCGTGGTCGTCGGTTACCGTGACGATCAGATTCGCGATTATCTGGAGTCGCTCACCTGCGGCCTGACGATTGACTTCGTCGACTGCCGTAAGTACGCCACAACCAATAATATTTACTCGCTCTGGCGAGCCCGCGAGCACCTTCGAGAACCGTTCGTTCTGATCGAGTCGGATTTGGTGTTCGATTCGCATCTCCTGGGTCTGATGCGCGTTTGCAATCGAATCGCCATCGCCCGTCTCGAGTCGCCATTACTCGGAACGACCGTGTCGATCGATGAGTTCGGGCGCGTCATGTCGTTCCGCGTAGGGGCCGACCCATGTGCTCGCGGGTTCGGACACAAGACCGTCAATTTGTACAGTTTGTCGAAGGCGACTTGGCTGGAAGTTGTCCGACGGCTGGATCAGCGCATCGCCGCGGGCAGAGTGCAAGACTACTACGAGGTCGTGTTCGCGGAAATGGTCGCCGAAGGGTTGCTCACCCTGCAGTCGGTTCATTTTGATGAAGGACGCTGGTGTGAGATCGACACGCTCGAAGATCTTCACGCCGCCGAACGGATCTTCTTTGATTCGCGACGCACGTCCGGATCACGAATGGCCAGACGCTCGTGGTCCCTAGAGGGATCATGACGGCGGCGTCGCCGCATAGAGTAGCCGGTCGGAGCGGAGTTGCCGTGGCCGGGGAGACATCGCCTCAGCTCGACTATTCGAAGGTCCGGGCATACTGGAAGCGTGTTCGGCCATCGATGCTCGGCCCATACATGATGGATGGTTTCGGGTTTCCTGCCAGTGCGGGGCGCTTCCGCTTTCGCGGTGAACTGAGTGCTGTCACGGAAGCCATACAAAACCTCGGACCAGACACTGCGGTGCTGGACCTTGGCAGTGGCGTGGGGGTTTGGACGGAGTACTTTGCACAACGCTTCGCGAAGGTAGTTGCGGTCGAGGCCAGCTCTGCTCTTTACGACGTGCTGAAGGACCGGTGTTCACGTTATCCGAACGTGACGACGTACAACCGCGACGTGCGATCCTTCGATCCCGACGGCAAGTTCGGGGCCAGTGGTGGGTTTGGTTTGGTCTTTCTCGGGGGCCTGTTGATGTACCTGAACGATCGCGATGTTCGGGCTCTGCTTCGCAGGCTCATTCCACACCTTGAGCCGGGGGCAGTCGTATTGTGCCGGGAATCTACGATTCAGCACGGCGTCCAGGCGCTCCAGGGGGACTATCAGGTCGTCTACCGCTCCGTTGAAACTTACCGCAACATGCTCGTCGATGCCGGTTTCGACGTCGTGAGCGTCCGGGCCAACACGGCGTACATCAACGTCCAGATGGCCTGCGAATTGATCAAGAAATGGAAGTCGCTGGCGCCGGGCCCATTCCAATGTCTCCCCATCGTCGGGCGCTTTGCGTATTGGGGGCTTCGCCTCGGCTACCCGTGGAACACGAGGTTGATCCCTTGGCTGTCTGCCAAGATGGGACGCGAGTTCCCGAGGTTGACGAACCATTTCTTTGTTCTCAAGCCCAGCCTGCACGAGGCTGCCGCCCGGCGGGATGCGTCGTTGCGCGACGTGCGGATCGAGGCGGAGATATTCGAGAACGCGCGTTGAACGCACCGTCGAAGTACGTCTACCGCAATCTCCCGAACATCGTTTCATTCTTAGGTGTGCTGCCCCTTTGCATCCTTCTCCAGGGAAATACGTTTCTGTATCTCTGCCCGCTCATCGTGTTCAACAACATCATGGATGATCTGGACGGGATTCTGGCCAAAAAGCTGGGGCTTCGCAGTGCGTTTGGCGCCGGGCTGGACAACGTATGTGATGCCGTGGCGCATATCTTAATCGCCATGGTCGTCGGCGTTCATTATGGCGGATTCGTGCTGGCGGCGAGTTTGATCTCTGCCGTGGCGATTCTCATCCGCGTCGTCCAGCGCGTGGATCCATCCTATGCGGGCGGCACCGGAACGCCGACCAACGAATTGATGCGTCACCTCCTGCTGGTGATTCTTCTTCAGGGATTCCTGGGACCGGTAGAGCCGAGTGGCGGGTTCGGCATCACTCCGTTCCTTGTCGCGGTTTTTCTTTTGAACTCGGCTTCGATGCTGGTTCCATTCGCCATGCCTCACCTTGTCCGCTCGAAAGCCAAGACAGCGACGGCAATTCTGGGCGTCAATATAGCCCTTGCGGTGGCTTGGTGGATCCCGGTGACAGCGCCTTTCGTGGCCGTTATCTTTCTGGGGACTTACCTCTACTCGTTCGTGGTGGGTTGTGTGGGATGGCGCCGACGGGCATGAGTGGCCGCATCCTGGCGGCCCAACGAACAGAGGCTCGCCGAAGACGGCAGCCCCGGCTTCTCGACATCAAGACACCCGCACGCGAAGATCGGTGGTCCAAGTGCCCGAGAAATCGGATAAGTCCGCTGGCACTTTGGGCCTGAATCGGGCACGATGCGCAAACCGCCGGGCGGGCCAACCCACGGGTGGGCTTGACGCGGCGGTCTGACAGAGCCAGCCGGCTGGAAGGACAGACATGAAGTTGTTGAATTTGCCGCTTTTTTTATCGTGCGTTTTGTTGGTGCCGGCGGGGTTGGCTTCTGCCCAGAACGCGATCGATCTCGACGATGACGCCCTTGTGGGCCGCGTCAAGACGGAGATCGACGCCCTGATCGAGGCGGGCGAAAAGGCCGACGCGCATAAGAAGGCGCTCGATGAAAACGATGCGAGTCTCAAGGCGGCTCGAGAAGCGGCGAATGCGCCGCTGCCGGTCGAGCCCGGCGAGATTACAGAACTTGACGAGCAATCGCTTATCAGCCAAGTGGCGCTGCGCGAGGAGTACCTCGGCGCCTACCGCAAACGCAAGGATCAGCTTGACCAGATCCCCGACTTGACCGGCGACCGTCGCAAAATGATCACTCAGGCGACGGAGGCGTTCCGCATCGCGGAGCAGCACGCCGGCGATCTCCGCCCACTGCTGACGGAACTGGCCCGCCGTGTTCAGCCAGACCGAATCTCGCAAGACGAGAGTACTTTCCGCGGCGAGGACGTGGATTCCTGGATGCGACAGGCTGTCGAACGGCAAGTCGAGTATGCCGGCTGGCTTGAAACCTACGCCGCCGAGAAGCAACTGCCCGAGAGTGGGCTCAAACTCGATGCCGTCTGGAACCTCGAAACGCAGCGTAGTCTTCAGTACTCCCTGGACGAGGCCAGTGTCATGCTCCAAGCCGCCAAACATGAAGCGGCTGAAAGGGAAGAACTTGAGAAGACTGATCCCGCCGCTTTGCCAACATTCATCACACGCGCTCACGATGATTGGCGTCGCGCGGTGGTGGAGTATGAGGGTGCCGCGGATCGCGCCGAGATCAAGCGTGCGGCTCTTGCCGATCTGGAAGCGGATCGAAGTAACTTGACGCCGCCCTCCAAGGAGTCGATTTCCGAAGGAGAGGGGCATTCTGAATTGAAAACGGCTCGCCGCGATGCGGCCTTCTCAGACGAATTGGTCCTCTACGACACGCGTCGGCTGGAACTGGCCGGCCAAACGAACGACGCAGCCAGTGAACTCATGCAGGAACTGCTGGCGATCCCGACCGCGTTTGAACATGCCCGCCGCCAGACAGTGACGCTCAAGGCGGCCCTCAAGCTGGCTGATGACTGGCAGGGCGAAGAGAAGATCGCGTCTTTCGATGTTCCCGAGGGCACCAGCGACGTGAGCCTGGCGGCCCAGATCCGATCCCTCGCGCAGGCCGAAGCCGCCCGGCGGCGCGAAGTTGATGAAATCGAGCAACGGATCAACGACAAGACTCTGATCGAAGCCGCCCGGCTGGGGTTGGACAAAGAGCAAGGGAACAACCAACGGTTCCACGAAGTGCTCCGGGAAGAACTCAGCTACGCCGCCTTCCTGAAGGAAATGGCGGCCAAGGACGAAACGACTTTGATTGCCCTCATGGAGCCCGGGGGGACGCTCAACGCCTCAATCGAGAAACTGGCCACTGCCGTGAACGAAGCCCAGCGGCAATTCGACCACTCGGTTCAAGCACTGCGCGGAGCGCGTGATGCCATCGGTTCCGTGGAGAATCCGTACGTGCGTATGGGGTTTCGCAAAGCCCCGCAGCGCCTCGCCGAGATCAAGGCTGAACTGAAGCAGCCCGGAGGCGACGGCATCCCCGACAACCGCAGCGCCAACCCCTTCAAGGACGCGACAAACGGTAATGGGACTCAGCCCGTCGTGGTGCAAACGGATGAACTGCTGCTGGACCAAATAAAGAAGATGCAGCGAGAGTTGGAGGCTCAGCAGGATTTCGCAACTGCTCACTGGCAGTACTTCGACAACCTGGATGGGAAGATCAAGCTCTATACAGAAGCATTGGATGGGCTGGACAAGGCTTTCACGTCGGCCTCCCAGGCGCGGTCCTCGCTGATCAACGAAGAAAAGCGCAAGTATGCTTGTGCGCGCGAACTCGAGCGCCGGCTCCACGAAGACCGCATCGATCGAACCCAGATCTCTTTCGACCTTTCCGAGACACTGGCCCGCAAAACCATTATCCAGGCTCAATCCGATCGCGACGAGCAGGCCCGGCGGCAGGCCAAGCTGCGCAAGTACCACCAGGATGAGCGGGATCGGTTGCAGGCACTCTCCACGTTTGGGACGTGGGCGAAAATCCGCGCCGATGCCACAGGCAAAAGAGCGGCGCTGATCGTGCTGCCGGTCCGGCGAATTAAGGCGGCTGCGTTGCCCATCGAGGAGCTCGAGGAAGTCGATGGGAAACAACTGGAATACGATGCGAAGATCCGGCGCGGCGAGGAAGACGATGCTTGGGAAAGTGTGCTCGCTGCGGTGTCCCGGGTGAAGAAGCGGGAACTCTTCGACGACTCGCTGGAGACCTACTATCGGGCGCTCACCCTGGTCAACCGCCAAATGAACGAATACGACAAGGGCCTCAAGGCTTACCAGGAATTGATCGAGTCTTGCAACCGGGAACGCAGTCAAATCGCAGAGGCCCCGGAGAATTTGGAGGAGGGGCTGAAGCTGAGAATCCTCAGTTACCATACCGCCCGGCATCTCGCTGCCATCGCCGCCTTGCCCAGCGCCCAGCTCACCATCGAGGACGCTTTCAAGCGGGACTATGGATTGCCGCTGCCCATCCCCGAACAGGCCCGCGAGTGGGACAAGGACTACTGGGCGGACCGCCTTTTTGCCGCCGAGGCACGCCTGTGGGGTCACCGAAGCTGGATAGAAGACGTTCGCAAGCTCCTCTCAAAGCTGGGATTGGATGACGAGATCGACCGCTACGATCAGCACCGGGCCAAGATCGAGAACAAGATCGGAGCGCTGAAGGATCGGCGACAGGATCTGCGTCGCTCCATTACAGCGATCCGCGCTGATTATTCCGCGGAGATTTACAAAGCCGCGGTTCGCACGCTGATGTCCCTGCTTTTGATCCCGGTTTTGGCCTGGGTAGTGGTGTACCTCGTGAACCGCTTCGCAGGCCGGATCGAAGGACGCGTGGTAGACGGCATGGCCCGGGATCGTATTACCTCCCATGAACGCATGAAGACGCTGTCCAGCGTCACGCGCAAGACAGTGTCGGTGGTGGTCTGGGCCATCGCC
>JADFHG010000576.1 GCA_022567365.1 Planctomycetota bacterium
GGCGCGGCCCGCGGCTCGGTTGCCCCGGTGACATCGCGCAAGCTGAAGCATGCGGCTCAGTGCTGCGCGAGATCGCGCGGGCTGACGGTCGCGGTTCGGTTGAATCCGTACGGTCGCGGTTCGGATAAGAGTGCGTCCGAAAAGCCCCTCCCTCACGGTCGGGGTTCGGAAAGAACCGGGGTTCCCACCGGTTTTAGGACGCAGTCTAAGTCCGTAACATCGCGCGGGCTGAAGCGTGCGGCTCCGCGTGCCCTGCGGCTCGTGCTTGGATCCTGGTCGCAACATGCACGAAACATGATATGTTTTCCGAGCGCGTGACGCCCGGCTTACTGGATCGTTCGATCACTTGATCGCTCGGTCCGCCGTCCGAACATCCGCGCGAAACTGTCCGATACCGGCGTACCACAAAGGCGAATTACAAATGCGCATCGCAATGCTCGCTCCGATCAGTTGGCCCCTGCCGCCGACCGGGTACGGCCCGTGGGAACTCGTGGCCCACAACCTGACCGAACAGCTCGTGCGCATGGGGCACGACGTCACGCTCTTTGCGGCCGGCGGGTCCAAGACGAGCGCAACACTGGTCGAATCCTGCCCCCATTCGCTCTCGACCTGGCCCACCGAGGAACGGGACCGTCCGCGTGGGTTCGACGCCACGACCGGGCTGTTGGAAGGACCGCCGGACGGGCGGGCCCTCGAGCAACTGCACATCGCCACGTGCATGGAGCGGGCGGCGGAGGGCGCGTTCGACCTGGTTCATTCGCACCTGCACATCCACGCCCTCGTGTTCAGCCGGTTGATCCCGTGTCCGCTCGTTTCGACGCTTCATGGGGCCGCATGGGTTCGAGCGGTGCATCCGGTCCTTCGCGCCTACCGAGACCGCCCGTTCGTGTCGCTCTCGAATGCGGAGCGAACGCTCCTGCCCGAGCTCAACTATGTGGCCACGGTTCATAACGGCATCCATTTGGACGACTTTCCGTTCGAAGCCGAAAAGGACGATTACCTTCTCTTTGCCGGTCGACTCGCGCCGGAAAAGGGACCGGTCGAGGCGATCGACGTGGCCGAACGAGCGGGACGGCGGCTACTTCTAGCCGGTTTGATCGAACCGCAACACCAGGAATACTTCGACACGCGGATCAAACCACGCCTTGACGGCCACCGGATCGAGTTCCTCGGTCTTCTCTCGCAGCAAGAACTCGCGCCGATCTACCGCAAGGCCGCCGGCGTGCTTTTCTTGATCAGTTGGTGCGAGCCGTTCGGATTGGTGGCCGTGGAGGCCCAAGCGAGCGGTACCCCGCTGATCGCGACGCGGTACGGTGCGCTGCCGGAGATCATTGTTCATGGCGAAACGGGCTTTGTCGTCGATTCCCAAGACGATGCCGTCGAGGCGGTCAAGAGGCTCGACGAAATCCGGCCGGTGCGTTGTCGGGAGAACGCGGTTTCGAGATTCTCCGACGAGGCGATGGCGCGGGGATATCAATCGGTCTACGCAGCACTCCCCGAGCAGCGGTAACTTGTCCGCTGTCAGCCTTCAGCAAGAAGTGCCGGGAGCCTCGCCTCTCCCCTGATAGCTGATAGCTGATAGCTGACGGCTAACCGGTGACAGCTGCCGCGTAAGGGTCTAGAGAGCGGAATCCGGCCCTGCGGGGCACCAGAATTCGAAATGTGTAAGAAACCGTTACAAATCCGGGGTCGGTAGGGGTATGATTATGTCAGGGCAACCCAATAGTCATGGCCCGCGGGTGGACCCGCGCTGGCGCTTGCCCGGTGCGCAAGGTGGCAGCCAATGCCGTGTGATTTGACCGAAGCGGAATTGTGGAGCGGGATCGACCGCGACGCACCCGAGGTCCACGAGCACGTTGCCAATTGTCCGGAGTGTGCCGAGCGGGCCCGGGATCTTCGGGCGACCATGGACGCCATCGCGACGTCTCATCCGTCACCGCCCCGGCCGCTGCCGACGACGATCGGCTCGTACACGATCACGCGGCTCCTCGGCGAGGGCGGGATGGGAATCGTCTACGAGGGCCGCCAGCGTTCTCCCAAGAGGCACGTCGCCGTCAAGGTGGTTCGCGGCGGGCGCTACGTCGATGAGTTTCGCCTCAAGCTTTTCGAGCGTGAAGCGCAGACGCTGGCGAGGCTCAAACACGCCCATATCGCGGCAATCTACGAAGCGGGACGAACGGACGAC
>JADFHG010000087.1 GCA_022567365.1 Planctomycetota bacterium
AAGGACGACATGGACACGCAGGCCACGATTGCCCCCCCAACTCAGCCGAAAATCGAGCAGAAGCCCGACGCCCCACCGACCGCGTCCTCGGCTGACCAACCCAACGCGGCTACGACTTCAACGACGTCACCAGCCGCGGCGAAAGACGATTAGCAACCCGTTGAAGAGTGTGCGGCACGGGCTGATGGCGTGTGCGCGCATTGGCCAGTTGCCGGCGCGACACGAGTGCGGTTGACTGCTTCAACGGGCCGGTGCCCCGCGCCGTCACTCACGTTTGGCATCCGGGTCCGATCTCGGTCCGCCGAGTCCGCTTCCCGGGATATAGGCCTTGTCGAATGCCTCGGCGAAGTTGTACACGTCCTCGAAATCGCGGATGGAATCGCCCTCCTGCCGCTGCATCAGGTCATGCTCGATGAACGTGAAAACGATCCGTCCGAAGTCCGCCGTGCTGGTGATGTTCCAGTCGTCGAGAACGATCCGCGCCAGCATGCCCCAACGCTCGAGCGCGAAATCGCGCAGACCCCAGCATAATTCGCGCCCGCCGACGTGGCGATTCAGCTTGTCGACGCCTCCGGCCGATTCGATGGAATCGACCACCGAGTCGGATAGCGTGCCCGCATGGTATTGAGCAATCAGGTCCGACCAGTCGAGGTTTTCCGCGGCGATGTACCGCGCGAGATCGCGATGGGCGTCCGTATCCGGACCGTGGATACCCTCGACCGCGTGGTTCAACCCGTCACGAATGAAGAGAAAGGACTCCTCCGGGTAGCGTCGGGCGGATTTGACCAGATCCTCGATCGTCTTTCCTGATTCATCAATCATTGCACCGACATTCCGTGGAAGCCTTTTCTCCCCGGCGTTTCTCCAATGTCCTTTCCGTCCAGGACACTTGCGCGCATGCCCTACGGTCCAAACGCGCCGTCCCACCATGGCCTACATGGTCGCCTCGTGCGTTGGGGCTGCCACGTCGGGAAGTTGCCACCTCGGTTTCGATCGGTCCGGGCGAACAACATGCAAAACCGCACCACGAACACGTGCACCGCCGGACGGAGACGTTCGCTACGTACGGAGATCCAGATTCGACGCCGGTCCGTTGAGTGGCCGCGTTCTCGCGCTTGTCGCGACTTCGGTTATGAACCTCGAAAACACCGGTTCAAGACCAATCCTGAAGCATGCCGATCGCCCAGCGAGTGATGCGGCGACCTTTATTCTCAGGCTACGAAAGACGTTTTGGAGAGGGCAAACCTCGCCGGTGGGCCCTCCGTCGTAACGTGAGGCACCGATAGCGGCTCGGCGCCGGCAAGCCGGTTGTACCGGAGCCTCGCTCGGCCGATCGAACCCGGGTTCAAGGTTGACGTACCACTAGCCGTCGCCGGTCGGTTTCGGCCCCTGCTCGGAGGTGCCGGAATCGGCCCCGTCCGCCCGGCGCGGGGATCCCTGCCGCCCGCGCCGCCCGCCTCGGCGCCGTCTTCGGGGTCGCGGCGCAGCCTCTCCCTGGTCCGAACGGGGTGGCGGCTGTTCGCTTTGGGCGCCTGGTCCGGCGCCCCCGGCCTCTCGGGCACCCTTGCCGGCAGGATCGGCCGCGCCGCCGGATGCCTTGGCCGGTGGTGCGGCGTTGCTGTCCCGTCCTCTGCCACCGCCACCGCCACGCCGACGCCGCTGAGGCCCTTGTTCCGGACGAACGTCACCGTCGCTCGGGCGCTGCGGCGCCTGTTGCACGGGCGTCGCCACACGCATCTGATCGGCCCGCTCGACGATGTCCTCGACCACAACAGTCACAAATGTATCGTCCTGGGTTCGGATCTGGACGAGCTGCGTGAGGATCTGCCGCTTGACGACAACGCCTTCACCGTGATGGGTGTAGATATGCTTACCCATTCGGGGCAGGGTCTTGTCCAATTCCTCGTAGCCCACGTGCTCGTATCGCAGACAGCACTTCAGCCGGCCACAGCGCCCCGACACTTTGGATGGATCCAATGTTGCCTTCTGCAACTTGGCCATCTTCATGCTGATCGGTTTGAGCGTCTTCAGGAATACTTTGCAGCACACTTCGCGCCCGCACGTCTCATAGTCGGCAAGCAGGCGGGCTTCGTCGCGTGCGCCGACCTGCCTCATCTCGATACGCGTGCGAAACTCCTGCGCCAAGTCCTTGACCATTCCTCTAAAATCGACGCGTTCCTCCGCTCGAAAGAAGAAGATCAATCGCTCACCGCCGAATGTGCCCTCGCATTCGACGATCTTGATCGGGAGATCGTGCTTCGCGACCAATCGGCGGGCGGTCGCGAGTTGATCGCACACGTCGCGTTGCATCCGCGCCTGCTCGGCCAAGTCCGACGCCGTCGCCTCGCGCAGGATTCGCCCGGCGTTGAAGTGATAGGTGTCCTCGCCGCACGATGCGACCCACTTTTTCATCTGCTCGCGCGTGACCGATTTGTCGCATCCGCCGCAGCTCAGCGATACCTGTTCACCGATCTCGATGCCACGTCTCGTCTGTATGACGATCTTCGCCCCGCAGGTAAACTTCAAATCCGGCGCATGGGTGAACTCGCCGATGAACTTCATAAACCCGAAGCGAACCGCGGTGGTCGGATAGATCTTCTCCAGACCATTTCCGCACCGAGCCGAGGATTTTCCGTCGCCGCACGATCCACACCCCGAGTTTCCGGGCGTGTCGAATAGTTTTGATGGAAACTGCTCAAGAGTGACAGTTGATTCGACCATATGTTTCTCCCATACGCGTCGGAAACCCACAACGTCAACGTGGGGCACCGGCCTCCTTGCCTCTTGGACTCGGGCTGAACATCGGTGCTACGCCCGTTCTCAACGCACTCCCAGCCGAAACCCGCCGTTTCTTCGCGCGTCCAGCCCCGCCGTTGGCGCAAGACCGGGCGCCGCCGCGCCGGTGTTCGGCAACGCGGTGATTCTAACCGGGACGCGTACGAAGTTCCAGCGGCAGAATTGCACGGCAATCTGGGTCTTGCGGGTTGCGCGAAGCGTTGTTGGCGGGTGCAAACACCCGGTGAGCCATTGGCCCTGCAAGCAAGCTCGCCATCGGCTCGGTGGCGCGTCATCGCCCGCTTGGAACCGTCACTTCAAGAATCGTCGGGCACGAGAACGTCGGGCTCGATATGCACACAAGTCATCCGGATTCGCGACGCCCGTCACCACAAAATGTGAGAAAACCGACCGGCCGGATCCTCGACTGCGGTGTTAATAGGCTGGCGGCGTTGCGATCAGCGCCGTCGTCCCTTGGGGCCAGGTTCGGACAAACAGGATCTGCGACCGCGACGACTCGCCCAGGCGTCGCAAACTGCTTGCGAACGGGCTGGTATCGAGTGGCGGCACGAGGTAGAATAATGTTGCGTCTTTTTCACATTTGGCGGAGGAAAACAATGATAAACACACGTACTTGTATCGGTGTTCCACGCACCCATCGCGGCCGGAGTGGTTTCACGCTCATCGAGCTTCTGGTCGTCGTCGCCATCATTGCACTTCTGGTGGCGATACTGCTTCCGGCGTTACAGCAAGCTCGCGAGCAATCGAAGAACGCGGCGTGTCTGGCGCACATCAAGAACATTGCGACGTCGAGCCGCGTGTACGAAGCCGACGATCCCAATGGATGGGGCATCCCGGTGCACCCGCTTCAATATGACGAGGGCAACGCGGGTATCGATCCGACGTTCATCGGCGCGTACGAATGGGGCGGAAAAAGCGGCATTGGTCGACCCGAGTTCCTCGGCGGCAACTCGCCACCACTCGGCAGCAAATACGGAACGCTCGCGGGCTTCGGACCGCTGACGCGCCCGATGAACGACATTCTCTACAAGGCCGGCTTCAAAGACAATTTGAACCCGGTAGACCTGGACGGGGCATTTCAGGATACGCGGCTCGATCTGGACCTGTTCCGGTGTCCGTCGGACGATGGCCCGCCGCGCGGTGGGCACTGCCCCGATTGGATGGCCAACACCGAACGGTCGTCGTACGATCATTTCGGCAACAGCTACGCGGCGAACATTTTCATGATCGCGAGCACCGCCGGCGGACCGATGTTCAGCAACTCCCCCTACCTGCGCCCGATCTCCCGCGTCCCGACACCGGCACGCACGATCTACTACGAGGAGAACATCGGCCGGTGGGCATGGGCGGCGAAGAACGATCAATGCAACTTTCTGCCGGGAATCGAAATAGGCCCGACCAAGGAGATTCGATCGTGGCACGGTCGCCCCTGGAAGTTCAACCGGTCCTTCGTCGATGCGCACGCCGAGTCGCAACTCGTCATCGAGGTAGAGACGGGCGATAGCGAAGGGTTTTTTGAACACTACCGCACGGAGGTCTTGGAGGGCTATCCTCCAAACAGCGGGTACCAGTGCGTCATTGTGCGAGGGACGGGTTGGCAAAAGGATACGCTGCCAAATGCGCCGTTGGAAACAGGCCTTCTGCACCCCGGCGGCGGTCAAAGACCGTCTTATGAGGACTGCGTATTTTCGGCGAGCTAGCGGTCCACCATGGGTGTTGCGACGACAAGAGCCGCGGCGGGCCCGCCGCCCAACGCCCGAGACCAGGTGTGGCGGCGTGTTGGCGATCCGTTGGAGGGTTCATTTCCACTCGACCTGCATCGGCACGCGGGGGCGGATTCGTCGGTTGCCATTGAACGCATGGGTTGCGAACCGGCGCCATACGTTCTTCAGCAGGCTGCCATGGCGCGACATTGCAAGTTTTTGATGGTAACAGGAGTTGTGGAATGTTGAACACCGAATTCGATCGGATCGTACGATCTCGTCGCATCGTGCAGCGTGGGTTTACGTTGATCGAGCTGCTGGTCGTCGTCGCCATCATTGCACTGTTGGTGGCCATTCTTCTTCCATCACTCCAGAACGCCCGCGAACAGGGCAAACGGGCGACGTGCCTCTCGCATATCAAGAACATCGCGACGAGCAGCCGTGTGTATGAGGCGGACGACCCAAACGGCTGGGGCATTCCCGTCCACCCGGAACAATACACGCAGAACGGCGAGAATCCGACCTTCATCGGCGCCTACGAATGGGCGGGCAAGAGCGGCATCGGTCGACCGGATTTCCTGCCGCTCGGCGATCCGCTGGGAAGCAAATACGGCACGATGGCGGGATTCGGTCCGGGCACGAGACCGATGAACGAGATCCTCTACAAGGGCGGATTCAAGGACAACAAAATGCTCGATGACGTGGACGGGGCCATCGACGACACAAAACTCGACCTGGGTCTTTTCCGATGTCCCGGCGACGACGGACCGCCGCGAGGCGGGCACTGTTTCGACTGGGTCGAGCACCCCGACAGATCGTCGTACGACCACTTCGGCAATAGCTACGCCGCGAACATCTTCATGATCGCCAGCGGCGGCGGTGGGTGCATGCACAGCAATTCGCCGTACTTGCGCCCCGTCTCACGTGTACCCACGCCCGCCCGAACGATCTACTTCGAGGAGAACATCGGGCGTTGGGCGTGGGCGGCGAAAAACGACCCATGCAATTTCATTACCGGAATCGACACCGGCCCGACAAAGTCGATTCGCGGTTGGCACGGTAGGGAATGGGCCTACACCAGGTCGTTCGTCGACGCCCACGCGGAGTACCAGCGGATCATCGACGAGCGCACGGGAGACAGCGACGGTTACTTCGAGCATTATCACAACGTGGTACTCTCGTCCTACCCACTGTTTCCCTCGAACAGTGAGTGCCCCTGCGACCCGCCGGAGTGCGACCCGCAATACTTCCCCGGCGAGTTCAGCACTTATCGATGCGTCATCATCCGCGGCGAGAGTTGGCAGAAGGACACCCTTCCAAACGCACCGATCGTGACAAGTCTCGTCCATCCGCCCAGCAGCGGCCGACCCTCGTACGAGAACTGCGTGAGCGCGGCTGAGTAAATGCCCACCGCCGCGGACGCCCTGTTGTTTGCCAAGAGCGCCCCGTGGTTCGGGGGCCTTGCGCGCTCCCCGACACTGAAGAGGCCCATGCTCGTGTTGATCGGAGTGGTTTACAGACTGTATTGGCGTTGCCCTCAGCCGTCAGCCTGATAGCTGATAGCTGAAGGCTGAAAGCTGAAAGCTGAAAGCACCTCGGACCGCCGAATCAGGCTGACACGGCGGCGGCGGCGCGCGTCTTCCCTGATCGACGCGTGCCGAGCGTCATGGTGACCTCGGTCGTGAATCGCCCGAGCGCGGAATCGCACGGGAGCACGAGCACCGGCGTGTTGTGGGCATCCAGCATTTTCAGTTCTTTGCCCGCGACGACCCTTGGGAGCGAAATGCTGATGTCAAACCCATCGATCTTCGCCTTCGCCTGTCCGGCGATCATGTTGGCCAGTTCGCCGAGTGCGTCGCCGAGATCGGGGTGATCGCGTGTCATTTCGACGCCCGCGAACTTGCCGGCGGCGGCCAGCGCGGTTCGCGTCGGAAAGCAGAGTGCGACGCTTCCGGCCGCGTCCCCGGAAAACCCGATAATCGCTGAAATGTCGGCGGACGGCTCACCGCCGTCCTTGAGGCGCGGCTTGCCGATCAGTACTTCCGTATCGAGCATGGTCGAGAAAACGTGCCTGATGCCGTTGATGAAAGGGTTAATGAATCGAACGTCCATTCGTCGTCCTCCCGGCCCCGATTGACCACCGGGGACCAAGCCGCGCGCCGCGGAGACCCTCGAAAAGTACGAGGCGTACTCACGTATCGACGATGAAGGAGGACCGGTGTAGTGTGGTGTGAATTTGCGGCGCACGGACCGATAATGCGACACCGAGGGGTCGCCGCCTCGAGCCGGCAGGCGCAGCGTCACCGTCGTCCGGTGTCGCGGGCGCGAACAGGCTCTTGGGGCCACCCCGTACGCCCACTCGGGCGAATCACGCGGTTCGCGTCGGCCCGGCCGCGATCACAGCGGGCGCGACGTTGTCGAACGACTTGAAGTTCTCGGCGAACAGGGCCGCTAGTTCGTTCGCCTTCGCGTCGTAGGCAGCCTCGTTCTTCCAGGTTGAGCGTGGGCTCAGTACAACAGCCGGCACGTTCGGACAGGTCGCCGGAATGGACAGCCCGAACACCGGATCCGTACGAAACTCGACGTCGCTCAGCGCGCCGGCGAGCGCGGCGTTGACCATCGCGCGGGTATGTCGAAGATCCATGCGCTTGCCGACTCCGAACTCTCCGCCGCTCCAACCGGTGTTGACCAGCCAGCAGCGGGCATCGTGCTTCGAAATCCGTTGACCGAGCATATCCGCGTACGTGGCAGGCGGCAGCGGCAGGAACGGCGCACCGAAGCAAGCGCTGAACGTCGCCTGCGGCTCGGTGACACCGGCTTCGGTGCCGGCGACTTTCGCCGTATAGCCGGAGAGAAAATGGTACATCGCCTGATCCGCGGTCAGTCTCGATATCGGCGGGAGCACGCCGAACGCGTCACACGTGAGAAACACCACGTTCTTCGGATGGCCGGCGACGCTGGGCACGACGATGTTGTCGATGTGCTCCAAAGGGTACGCCGCGCGGGTGTTTTCGGTAAACGCGCTCGAGTCGTAGTCGATCTTGCGCGTCGCTTGGTCCATATCCACGTTTTCCAGCACCGAACCGAAACGTATGGCGTCGAAGATTTGCGGCTCGAGTTCTCGGGATAGCTTGATGCACTTCGCGTAGCAACCGCCCTCGATGTTGAACACACCGGTGTCGCTCCAGCCGTGTTCGTCGTCACCGACCAAGCGGCGATCGGGGTCGGCCGAGAGCGTCGTCTTCCCCGTGCCGCTGAGACCGAAGAACAGCGCCGCGTCGCCGCCTGTGCCCACGTTGGCCGAGCAGTGCATGCTCAAGACGCCCGCCTTCGGCAAGACGTAGTTCATGACCGTGAAGATGCTTTTCTTGATCTCGCCGGCGTAGGCCGTGCCGCCGATCAGGATCAGACGTTTTCCGAAGTGCAGGACGACGAATGTATCCGAATTGGTTCCATCGACGGCTGGGTCGGCTTTGCAGGTCGGCGCGTTGAGCACGGTAAAGCTGGGGTCGTGCGACGCGGTGGAACCCGGCTCCGGTCGGATGAACAACTGGGCGGCGAAGAGGTTGTGCCACGCATCCTCGGTGACGATGCGAATCGCCATGCGCGTGGCCTCTTCGGCCCCGGCGAACATGTCACGTACGAAGAGGCGCTGGCCTCGATAGTGTTCGAGGACGCGCTTGTGAAGCCCGTCAAAGTTGGCCTCGGACATTGGCTGGTTGACCGTGCCCCACCACACCGAGTCGCGACTCGACGGCTCCTCGACGACGAACTTGTCCTTCGGTGCCCGGCCCGTATGACGCCCGGTCCGAGAGACAAACGCACCGTTCGCCGCGATCGCGCCTTCTCCGTCGCGAATTGCGTGTTCGTAGAGTTCGGCGGGAGAGAGATTCCAAAAAACGTCTCCGGCGTCCACAATTCCGTGCCGATCAAGGCCGACGCTGCTCGGAGAAAGTCCGTGCGCTGTCACTATGCGTACTCCAGTCGGGAATCGCGAAACCACCGCGCAAGCGCATCCCCCCTCGAAACGGCGGAGTCTATCCACGCGGGGTGAATGTGCAACTCGCCGTAGCAGTTTCCGTGCCATCGGTCGAAGCGAGACCCAAGCCGCGGTGCGGTCTGCTGTCGATGTCTTCGGTCAGACGGTTGATATGGCGACATGGAATCTACCCACAGCTTCCGAGGACATCGAAGACGGGGGGCGGCGACCACGACGGAATCCTCAACGGCCCGTTGAAGAATGTAGTGTCGTCCCTGGTGCGCGACGAGAATTACCGTTTGGTGCCACCCACGTGGGGTGGCACTACACTTGGGCAACCGAAAACGCTTCTTCAACGGACGGTCAAGGTTGAAGGAGCCAGACAACGTGACCGAGTTCCGGGAGAATCAGCTTATCGAGCGCGAGTCGCACGGCCGCCGTGGATCCGGGCATCGAGAATACAGCCGTTCCGTTGCATACGCCCGCAACAGCGCGAGAAAGCATCGCGCCGGAACCGATTTGCTCGTAACTGAGCATTCGAAACAGCTCGCCAAAGCCATCGAGGCGTTTGTCCAGCACAGCCGATACGGCCTCGAATGTGGTATCGCGGGAGGCGAGACCGGTTCCCCCCGTCAGCAGGACCGCCTGGCAACCGCCGTCACCACACCAAGCCACGACCGTCTCTCGCACGCGACTTGGCTCGTCGGGCACGA
This sequence comes from Planctomycetota bacterium, assembly GCA_022567365.1. Taxonomy (GTDB): domain Bacteria; phylum Planctomycetota; class Phycisphaerae; order UBA1845; family UBA1845; genus JADFHG01. The sequence goes on from JADFHG010000087.1 coordinate 9,192, forward strand.
TTTCCCGTCTATGCACCCGGTGGCCGTGGGCCTCGAGCGTCGCACGGACGATCGCCCCGCTACGATCCGTTTCCATTGTCCGCGTATCGCTGACGGTCAAGACCCCGCACGAGACGCTGGCGACGGTGTTTCGCTTATGTTGCTCGCCCGGCATGCTGACTCCACAAACACCGATGCGGCGACGGAAACGCGTCCCACGGGCTTACGCCCGTGGCTACGTTCTGCCGCCCCTCCGGGGCTACGTTTCGGCGATCCTCCGGAGCGACGTTTCGGCGCTCGTCCGGGGCTACGTCGCGCCGGAACCGTCACGAACCCTTCGATCCCCGGCGTCTTTCAACGCAGCGGTTTCAGACCGACCGATGTCCGCATTTGATTGACTCGTTCCCATAGTTTCGCGTCCTTGTGGATGAAGGCGACCAGATTGCCTGTCGTGATCTCGCACTTGGCGGCCGCGTCCCTCACGCTCATCCCACACGCGGCGAGTAAATCGAGCAGCTCGCCGATCACGGCCGGATAACGGTGGTCTCGAACGCCGATCCGAAGTTGCCGCTTTTGACCGATGCAATCCGAGAGGACGACACTCGGTGCAAATCGTTCGATGTCGATCGACGTCCGAATATTGAGCGCGATCGCGCGACGCAGCCGCCGCATTGCCCGTCGTTTGTTGACGTGCTGAGACCGGTCTTCGGTGCCGATCACGATCTGCCCGGTTGGACGATGCCGGAGGCGGACCGCCGAGCTGGTCTTGTTGCGCTTCTGTCCGCCCGGTCCGCTGGCCCGATAAAGATCGACTTCGCACTGCCGGAGAAGCAAATCGTCTGCCAGCATTGCATATTCAGCCGCAGTGT
>JADFHG010000088.1 GCA_022567365.1 Planctomycetota bacterium
GATTCACTGAAACGCGAAATGCTCGAAGGCCAGCGGCTCGGTTGTGGTGCGGCAGCGTGAATGGCGAATCACGTGGTCCGTCGCTGTTGAGGTTGGCCTTGTGGGCTGTGGCCATTGCCGTTTTGCCGACTGTTTCGGCGCGCGGCGAGGTGACGATTCCGGTCAAAGGGCGGATCATCGTCGATTCAGCCAACATCATCGACGCGGGCACCGAACGCAAGCTCGAGGGTTGGCTTCGCGAGTTGAACCAAAAGACCGGCGTCGAGGTGGGCGTGCTGACGGTGTCGACCACTGGTGGCGAGCCTTTTTTCAATTTCGTGCATCGGCATTCGGAGGCGTGGCAGCTCGGCAAGAAGGGCAAAGACAACGGGGCGCTGATCGCGATCTCGGTCAAGGAACGCAAGGTACGCATCCACGTGGGGTATGGGCTCGAGGGCGTGTTGCCGGATGCGTGGTGCGGCACGCTTTCGCGCAATGTGTTCGCAAAACACTTCAAACAGCGAAGATACAGCGAAGGCATCTTCAAGGGCACCATCATGGTCGCGAACCGAATCGCGGATGACGCGAAGGTCAAACTGAGCGGCGTGCCGGCCTATCGCCATCAAGGCCGCGGCGGGCGCAGGCGCGGTGGGGTCGCTTGCGGTGGGATCGTCCCGATGTTTATTCTCGTCGTGATCATGTCGTCGGCGGCCAGAAGGGGCCGTGGACGCGGTCGCTGGGGCGGCGGCGGATTGTTGCAAGGGATGCTCATGGGGAGCATGCTCAGCGGCATGATGAGGGGCGGAGGGCACTCGCACTGGGGTGGCGGCGGGTTCGGCGGCGGGGGTTTCGGCGGTGGCGGCTTCGGCGGTGGCGGGGGATTCGGCGGTGGCGGCGGTGGTGCCGGTTGGTGACGGTTGAAGGCAGCTATCAGCTATCAGCCGTCAGCTATCAGTGGTCTGTGTGCCCGAACTGACAACTGAAGACTGACAACTGAAGACTGACAACTCAACAACGTTGTGCGATGAGTACGCCACCGGATCTACTCCTCCACGTCAATTCTTCTCGTACGACACCTCGATTTTGCGCGGCTTGGCCGCGGCGGCTTTGGGAAGCGTTACCGTGAGCACGCCGTTGCGCAGGTCCGCCTTGACGGCGGCCGCGTCGATTTCGACGGAGAGCGTAAACACCCGGCGAAACGAGCCGAATCGACGCTCGCGCCGCAGGTAGCCCTCGCCGTCCGCGAGTTTTTCGTCGCTTGGTGTTCCGGCGATCTCGAGTCGGTCGCGCTTGACGACGACGTCCAGATCCTCCATCGCCAGCCCGGGCACCTCGATCTGCACCACGACACCGTCGTCGTTTTCCACGATATCGACGGCGGGCGCGTAGGTACGCACAGCCGTCGCGACCGACGGTACGGCAAGCGCGGCGTCGAAGACACCACCAAAGAGTCGATCCACCTCGTTGCGCATGTCACTTGCGAAACACGTTCCGTTGATTCGTCGAGCCAGCATGTTCGTTCTCCTTTTCATGTCATGTGTTGGCACAATGGTCTTACATTCAGTTCGTTGCGTCGGTCATCACGCGCAGGCGCCGGGCCAAGGTGTTTGTCGCCGTGGCGTTTTCGCACGCGGTGCGGCTCGCATGACCACCGCACCCTTTAACCGTGCAACGGGCGTGCCAGCGGGCGCGGAATGCATGCGTTCGCGTAAGTCGTTACCTGCCAATGGTTTACGAAGTTTTCTCGATGTCCGATATTGTCGTGACCGCCAAATTGGCAGGTCCAATCTGGCAGGTGAACGCGCCGTGCGAACGAAGGCGGCGGTTTCGCGATTCAACGATCAAACTGAGAGCAATTGCCGTTCGGGGGCTCCGAACGCGATGCGCCGCGCGACGCATCGACAACCGAAAGACCGCGCGGGCTGAAGCCCGCGGCTCGGCGCGACGCAACGAAGGCCGTAGAAGTTCGGGAGCGTTTCCTATGCCCACGTCCGCCACGGGGGGCGGACGCTACCTTGCGTTGGCGTGTGCAGGCATCGTGTCCGTTGCTGTGCCATCGACCGACACACGTCGTACGGACGTCGCGAGCAAACCGGCAGCAAACAGGCCGCCGCCGATCACGAGAACGTGGAGGGGCAGGTGCGCTAACGTTTCGTCGTCCGAAATGCCGATCATCGTCGCCGCACCGGGATAGAGAATGAAGAGGACACCCAGCCCGTTGTTGAGGACGTGCGCGATCATCCCCGGCAGAATCGAACGCGACCTGACGCAGAGATACGCCAGGACGACGCCCAGCACCGCTGTGACCAGGAATTTCGCAAGAAAGAAATGAAACACACCGAAGACGCATGCACTGACGATGATCGCCGTCCATTTCCCCGTCGCGCCGCACAGGCTTCCCAACAGCAATCCCCGGAAAAAAAGCTCCTCACAAACCGCAGGCACGATCGCGATCGCCAAGAACGCCATCCACGGGCCGATCTCGATCAGGGCTTCGCCAATCATCTTGGATTGTGCGTCCACCGCGATGCCACCGAACAGAGGTTGCTGTAGCGCGTTGAGTTCGAAGGCCGGCACCCAGGCGGATATGCCGATCAGGACCGCCGCGACGACGTAACGAATCGGCGGGCGGCGAAGCGCGAAACCGCACGTCAGATTGATGCGCCCATACGCGAGAAGCGCGATGGGTACGAGGGCGAAGAAAATCGGCATGAACATCGCGGTGCCGTAGATGCTGCCTGCGGCTGATTCGCCCTCTCCGGGCGCGAGCGCGGTCTGCGTGTAAAACCATACGGGAAACAGCACGGCGACGATGGTCAGGGCCATCGACATCGGCACGCACCGCGAGGGCTTGATCAGCCTCCGCGAGAGCATCATCTTCAGCGAACCCGAATCGGCGAAGACGACCGACTCTTGACCGAAGACCTTCACCGCGACGGCCACCGCGGCGGCGGCGTATATCGTCGTCGACGCGAGCACGAAAACGAGGCTCGAAAATGGGATATGGGCCCCGAGGAGCAGTTCCCGCGAAAGCAGGACCATGTTGCCCACGGGCATCACCAGCATGGTACCGGCAAGCTCGCTCGTCGGCAGCGCGGCGATCCCGCCGGGGATGAGCACGGCGATAATGACCGGTGTGACGTAGTTCTGCGCTTCCTTGAAGGTCCGAGCGAAGCTGCACACCGCCATCATGATGGCCGACATGAAGATCGCGAACGGCACAAGGCACACGAGAATCAAGAGCATTCGACCGATCGGAATCGATCCGCCTTCGGAAGAGATCATTTCGCTAAAGCCGCCGAAGTAGACCGTCGCCGTCACGCTGGTCAAGTTGAGGGTCGCCCCCATGATGGCAACCGTCGTGACGACCAAAAACTTGCCGACGATGAGGTCCAACACCGGCACGGGGCAGACCATGAGCGACTCGAGCGTTCCACGCTCACGCTCGCCCGCGGTCAGGTCGATGGCGGGGTAGATGGCGCCGGTGATCGTCATCAAGACGAGTATGAGCGGCAGGATTTCGCCGAGCACGGACGACTCCGTCGATAGGTCGACCGTGACGACGTCGTAGGGCGTGACGAACGACTCGGGCAATCCCTCTGCTTTGAGGCGGTTCCTAACGGTTGCCTCGGCGACCCGAGCGATCATCGCGTCGATCCGTCGCGCGGCGTTGGCGCTGCGAACCTCTCCGTAGTCGGCGTGAAGCTCGATCGGGTTGCGGACGCCGGGACTCGGGACGAGCAGTCCGTCGGGAAACACGACCCCGACCTGCACCGCGCGATCCTGTATCTTCCCCGTGAGCGCTTCGATCGAGGCGTACGCAACGACCTTGACGTCGTCGTTAAGCGGGCGGGGCAGTTCCGCGAAGTCTTCCAAATCCGGATCGAGCTCGGCCTCGCGGTTCGCCAGCGACACGCCATCAGCGCGAATCAGCGCCTCGATCGACGCCTTGTCGCGCTCGTTGAGCACGCCGATGATGAACCGCTCCGACCTTAGCTCCCGGACCGTATAGCTAAGCGCCTGCACCGAACCGAGCATGAGCAGCGGGTAGAGCACGATCGGCACGAGGACCATGGCGATGAGCGTTCGCCGGTCGCGCAGGATGTCCACGAGTTCCTTGGCGTAGATGGTCCGGACGCTGTGGGCAAACCTCATGACGCAGACGCTCCAGCGGGTTCGTCGGCGTGGACAAGCTTGAGAAAGATCCGGCTCAACCGATGTTCACCGGACAATTGGCGAAGGCTCTCGAGATCGCCCTCCGCGACCAACCGCCCCGAGTGCATCAGCCCGATCATGTCGCACATGTCCTCCGCCTCGTCGAGGTAGTGGGTCGAGAGGATGATCGTCTTGCCCTCGTCGCGCTCGCGTTTGATGAAATCGAGGATGACGCGGTTGCTGAGGACGTCCAGCCCGAGGGTCGGCTCGTCCATAATCAGGATGGGCGGGTCGGCGACGAGCGCCCGGCCGATGTTGACCCGCTGCTTTTGCCCGGTCGACAACGCCCCGCAGCGGAGATCGGCAAAACTCGCGATACCGAGCCAGTCGATGAGCTGATCGACGCGGGCCTCGGCCGCGGGGCGATCCATTTGATGCAGGCGGGCGAAATATACGAGCAGCTCGCGGGCGCTGAGCCTTTGATAAAGCCCGGTGTTGGCCGTCAGAAAACCCAATATCCGTTTGACCTCGCGCGGCTCGGTCGCGACGTCGAACCCGGCGAGCCGTGCCACACCGCCGGTCGGCGCCATTAGCCCGCTGAGAATCCGCAGCGTGGTCGTCTTGCCGGCGCCGTTGGGACCGAGCAGCCCATAGATCGTGCCCTTGGGCACGCGGAAGCTCAGATGATCGACCGCGCGGGTCTCGCGGCCGTCCGGACGGGGAAAGTCCTTGACAAGCTCCTCGGCGACTACCATGTCGTTGCTGTCGGCGGCATCCATGTCCGCGGCATTCTAGCCATCACCGCAGTTTCCGCGAGTGGTAGCGGTGCGGTCGCTGATTCGTCGGGTTTCCGCGACCTGAGATGGAGCGGCAATGGTGCTTTGCCCGGACCGGCGGGCGTGCAGTCCGAATCGCGCGTTTCCTCCGGCGGTCCGACCGCGGAATACACGCGCCGCCTCAATTGGAATCGCTAGCCCTCGGGCGTACAATTCCGACCGACGGTCATGCTTGGCGGCGAACGGTGGAGCGAACGTGTTTCTACTCTCGGCAAATTGGTATTCACCCGGTGCGAACGGGCGTTCCTCGTTCGCGCTCGTCGGCCTATCGGCGCTGATTTCGCTCAGCGCTTCCTTGTCCTGCGAGCGCGATGACCAAGCGATTCCCCGCGCGGCGGCACGAGCGAGCGAGCCCGCAATCGCCCCGTCGCCCTTGCCGACCCCGCCGCGAGATTATGTCGCCGAACCCATGATAGAAGCCTCGGAGGCATCCTCCGGGCCGGACCGGATCATCTCGCTGGCACCGAGCATTACCGAGCTGTGCGGTGCGCTCGGTCTGGCGGATCGGCTCGTCGGGCGGACGCAGTTTTGTACCTACCCGCCGTCCGTCGTGAACGTGCCCATCGTCGGGGCGTATACGGATACGAATCTCGAAGCGATCCTCGCCGCCAAGCCCGACCTCGTACTCGTGACGGCAAGCTCGCCCAAGCTCGAAAGCAAGCTCCGGGCATTGGACCTGCCGGTCAAGGTTTTGCCGGACAGCAGCTATGAAGACGTATTCGAGGCGATCCGAGAATTGGGAGGCGTCACGCAGCGGCCGTTGACCGCGAGGCGGCTGATCGACAATCTGGAAGCCGATATGGCGCGTCTCGAGCAGCCGCCCGCCGCGCACAAGCGCGTGCTGCTTGTCACCGGACCGATGCCCATTCCCGCGACGGGCCTGCACGTGGCCGGTCCGGGATCGGTGCTCGACCGATTTCTTCAGCTCGCGGGATGCGAAAACGCGATGGCGGGCCGCTTGGAGCGGCCTTGGGCTCGAATTTCCGTCGAGCAGGTCCTGGCGGCAAACCCCGACATCATCATCGAGACGCGCGACCCCGCCGACGAAGCCCATCACGACGCGCTCTACCGGGCGTGGTCGCCCATCGCCGCGGTGAACGCCCTGCGCCATCGTCGCATCCGCACGCTTCCGCGCTGGATCGAATTGCCGGGACCGCGTATCAACGTCATCCTGTATCGCATTGTCGTAGCCGTCCGGGATTGACGCCGTCCCGGATTGACGCCGGCGCGCCGGTGCGCTCCGTGCCGCGAGTCACGCTCCATGAGAATTACCGCGGAGAATCTGACCGTACGGCGCGGGCGACGGGAGGTCGTCCGCGGCGTGTCCCTCACCGTGGATCCGGGGGAAGCCGTGGCCATCGTCGGTCCCAACGGCGGGGGCAAGACGACGCTCCTTCAGGCGCTTCTCGGATTGCTGCCCCACGCCTCCGGATGTGCCCGCCTCGACGGCGACGACGTGACCCGTTTGCCCCGTCGCGAGATCGCCCGCCGGGCGGCGTTTCTGCCGCAGCAGATCGAGGGGTTTGCCGGCTTCTGCGTGGCTGACGTGGTGCGCGCGGCGCGCTATGCCCACAGGCGACCGTTCGAGCCGCTTTGCGCCACCGACGAAGACGCCGTACGCAGCGCGATGGACGCCTGCGCCATCACCGATTTGAGTGATCGCCCGATGCACGCGCTGTCGGGCGGAGAGCGTCAAAAGGTATGGCTCGCGGCCGCCGTGGCTCAAGGCGCCCCGGCGCTGTTGCTCGACGAACCGACGACGGCGCTCGATCCCCGACATCAGGCCGACCTCATCCGGATGCTTCGACGACTCCGCGATGAGGGCAAGACGATTCTCATCGTGACGCACGACCTCGACGCGGCCGTCGCGCTCGACTGCCGGGTTGTGGCACTGCGCGATGGTCGCAAGGTCTTCGACGCGCCCGTCTCGTCGTTTCTCGACGAAGGCGCGCTAAGGGATGTTTTTGATTGTGGGTTCGAATTGTTGTCGTCGAGCGACGGTACGCCCGGCGTCCGGGTTCGGGTTTGATCCGATGCCCGCGTGGTTCCCTACAATAGGTGATCGTGGTGTTTGATTTTTGGTGTTTGCGAGTTCGATGATGCATCGCAGGGTTCGCAACACATTTCTCGTACTCGGCTTGCTGCTGGCTGCCACGACCGTGGTGACACCGTTGATCGGGTCGGCGGGCGTGCCGCTGGGCGACGTGTTCTGGCAACTTCGGGTGCCGCGGCTGGCGCTGGCGATGTTGGCCGGGGGCGTGCTGGCGACGGCGGGCGCGGTGTTTCAGGGCACGTTTCGTAACCCGCTCGCCACGCCGTTCACCCTGGGCGTTTCGTCGGGGGCGGCGCTATTCGTGGCGGTCGGCGTGACGCTCGGGGGGAAAGCCCTCGACTCCTCGATCGCGCAAACCGCGCTCGCGCTTTCCGGAGCGGCGCTGACGGTGTGCGTCGTGTTCGGCATCGCCCGGCTGCGCCCCGGGGCAGCCGTGACGACGCTCCTTCTGGCGGGGATTTCCATCTCGTTCATCTGCTCGGCCGGTGTCGCACTCGTGCTCGCGCTCGCCGGCGAGCACGCCATCGCCATGATCGTTCGCTGGACGATGGGATCCGTCGAGATCGTCGGCGCGGGCGCCTGGCGGGTCATGGCACCGGCGACCGTTGTCGCAGTCGTAGCGGGCGGCGTCATTGCGCGGGTACACCGAGACCTGGACCTGATCATGATGGGCGAGCTGGTGGCGGCGGGGCGCGGTGTCAACGTGCGCCGAGCCCGCGCGTCGGCGTATTTCGCCGCGTCAGCCATGACCGGAGCCGTGGTCGCCCTTTGCGGTCCGATCGCATTCGTCGGTCTCGTCGTGCCGCACGTCATGCGCGCGGTGCTCGGTCCGCTACACGCGAGACTCTTGCCGGCGTGCGTGCTCGGCGGGATGATCTTTCTGCCAGTCTGCGACACAATAGCGCACCACATGCTCCCCTGGCTGACCAACGCCGGTGTGCTCGCGGCCGTCGGCCTGCCCGCAAACTCGGCACAATTGCCCGTGGGCGTCCTGACGAACCTTCTAGGCGGGTTGTTTTTTCTGTACTTGCTGCTGACCTATCGTGAGGAACGACCGCTGGTGTGATTAACCAGTGCAGCCCGACCCAAGTGTAACCCAGCCGAATTGTAGCCCGGTTGAAGTGCAGTGTAGCCCAGCCGCCCTCGGCTGGGGGCGATGTATATCCGTGGGCGGATGGCACGCGCGAACGTCTGTACCAAGACGAGCGTCGCGCTACGTCCGTGACATCGCGCGGACGTCTGTACTAAAACGAGCGTCGCGCGACGTCCGTGACATCGCGCGGGCTGAAGCCCGCGGCTCGGTTATTGTGCGGAAACGCGTGGTATTGCGCGGGCTTCAAGCACGCGGCTCGGTCAATGTGCGGAATCGAGCGGAATCGAGCGGGATCGTGAGTGGTTACTTAGAACGCCGCCACACCGGTGATTTCGCGCCCTACGGCCAATTGGTGAATCGTCTCCGTCCCCTCGTAGGTGATGACGCTTTCGAGGTTGAGCATGTGGCGGATCGGGCAACACTCGATGCTGATGCCGCCGGCGCCGAGGATGTCGCGGGCGTCGCGGGCGATGTCCAAGGCCATTCGGACGTTGTTCCATTTGGCGAGCGATACCTGCGCGTGGTGCATCGTTCCCGCGTCTTTGAGTCTGCCCAGTTGGAGTGCCAGAAGCTGCGCCATGGTGATGCGCCGGAGCATGTCCGCCAGCCGCAATTGGATGGTCTGCTTATGCGTCAGGGGTTTGCCGAACAGGACGCGCTCACCGGCGAAGGCGAGCGCTTCACGGTAGCACGCGACGGCCGCGCCGATCGCGCCCCATGCGATGCCGAAGCGCGCCTGCGTCAGGCAGCTCAGCGGCGCCCGCAAGCCTTCCGCGCCCGGCAGGCGATTGGCGTCGGGTATGATGCAATTGTCGAAGAACAGCTCGCTGGTCGTGGATGCCCGGAGTGAAAACTTGTGGGCAATGTCGCGCGTGGTATAGCCGCTCGTACCCTTCTCGACGAGGAATCCTCGGACGCCTTGGTCGGTGACCGCCCATATGACGGCGACGTCCGCGCAGCTCCCGTTGGTGATCCACATCTTCGCACCGCTGAGCACCCAATCTCCGCCCTTCTTCTCGGCGTGGGTGCGCATGGTCCCGGGGTCGCTGCCGCCGTCGGGCTCGGTCAGACCGAAGCATCCAATCGCCTCACCCTTTGCCAGCCGCGGAAGCCACTGCGATTTCTGTTCGTTGGACCCGTACGCGTGAATCGGAAACATCACGAGGCTGCTCTGGACCGATGCAAAACTCCGCACCCCGCTGTCGCCGCGCTCCAGCTCCTGCATGATCAGACCGTAGCAGACGTTGCTCAGCCCGGCGCATCCGTAGTCGCTCATCGTTGGTCCGAACAACCCGAGCTCGGCCATCTCGGGCACGAGTTCGGTGGGGAAGCGCTCGTGCTCGAAGCAGTCGGCGATAATCGGAAGCACGCGCTCGTCCACGAATCGGGCGACCGCGCCTTGAACCTGACGTTCGTCGTCGCTCAGCAGCGAATCGACATTGTAGAAATCCGGACTCTGGGCGTCGGGCACTTCGATCCTCCATTGACATACGCCGTTGTTCGATCGCGACGTCACCGAGCGCGGCGGACGGCGCCCGGGGATACGTGATCGCGGTACCGATCGTCGGGTGCCGCATCTTGGATACGAGGCCGGCAGCATCGCCTTCGTCCGATACGTCGGAGGCCGATGTTACCCGCGATCAAGGAGGCACGTCAAAGGTGTGCGACTGAAAGGCCGCTTTCAAACGACCTGAACCTCCGTTGGACCTTTACTCGTACGTCACCGAGGTCCGCGAATCGTCGCGGCCACGGGGGCCGGCGGGGCGCCGAGCGGTAAGAACCCGCAGGCGCTCGGCGAAAACGCTGCACCGTTGCCTATGGCGACTCGTCCGCCGACGATGGATCGCCGGGCAGCACGCACGATTC
>JADFHG010000089.1 GCA_022567365.1 Planctomycetota bacterium
CGCGCCGGATTCGAACGCGGTGCGAATCGCACCGGCCAAGCCGATCGACACAAGCCCGTCCGCGTGTCCGCGGTTGGCGGCGTCTGCGTCCGGGTAGCTGATGCCCATGAACCGTGCGTAGGGGCTCGTCTCGTTCTTGGTCACGATGCGGAATCGCCCCACCGGTGTACGCCCGTCGCCGGCGCGCATCTTCTGACCCACGGGCGATGTGCCGAGGTCGATGCGGTACGTCCGGACGAGTCGGTCGCCGTCGAAAAGGTGCATTCTCCGCGAGCCCTTGAGGACAACCAATCTTGGGGCTTGCAACGCGCCCTGCCACGCCGGCCGCGATGGGCGCATCCCCCGCGTACCCGCGACAGCGGAAAGCGAGAAAAGCAAGAGCACACCAATTAACGTACCACTAATCGCCGTGGCCGCGCACCGGCGGTAGCAGAAGCCGCCCGGTTCGTGTCGCGACGCGATGTGACGGCTTTTGAACATACTCGAAACCCGAGTTTGATCGCCCCAGTCCCCGTTTGCCGGAGCGGGTCGGGCCATAATCAATGGCGCGGCCAGCCCGCAACGCAGATCAACCAACGAACCGCGGCCTACGGATGGCGAGCGGCGGCTCGGGGGGCGGACGACAGCATCAAATTCGCAGAACCACGCCCCGCCTGGGGCGTAAGGATACAATAGGGAAATGGACGCGCCAACGGATGAGAAACTGCTGCAGGACTATCTCGCGGGCAATGACGCCGGCTTCGAGTTGCTTGTGCGCCGTCACGCCAACGAGCTTTATCAATTCGTGATGCGTTTCACGAACAGCTCGATGGCGGCGGACGACGTGGTGCAGGAGACGTTTCTCAAGCTCCACACGGCGGCTGCCACCTTCGACCCCAAGCGGCGTCTCAAACCGTGGATCTTCACCATCGCCGCGAACAAGGCACGCGACTTCCTTCGCCGCCGCACCCGCAAACGCGAGGTGCCGCTCGACGCCCAAATCAACGGCGAGGACGACTCCGGGCAATGCTTTCGCGACCTGCTCGCCGTGCCCGTCGAGTCGCATGATGAAGACGTTCCATTTGACGAGAAACGCAAGCTCGTACGCACCGTTGTCGAGGCCATGCCCGACAAGCTATCGGAAGTGCTGATTCTCGCGTACTTCCACCGGTTTCCGTATCGAGAGATCGCCGAGGTTCTCGAAGTGCCGCTGGGCACCGTCAAGAGCAGGCTTCACGCGGCCGTTGCCCATTTCGGTGAGCAGTTCCGAGCGCGGGTGGCCGAGAGGGCGGATTATGAATGGTGACAATGACGCAGAGCCCACGCACTACCCATGCCCGTCGGGATGGCCTCAGTCGGGACGTGAAGCGGGATGAACGAAATGGATGATCGAAAGCGACAGGCGGACGAACTCATTCTGGACTGGCATCTCGATCGCATCGATCCGGATGATCGTGAATGGCTCGAGCGCGAGCTGCTTCGCGACGCCGGTCTGCGGGCGCGAAGCGACCGTCTGGCCACGATTCTGCATCCGCTCGACCACTGGGCGCCGCCTCAGGCACCGGGCGGTCTGGCCGAGCGAATCCTGCGCAACATTACCGGTACCAGGGGCAGCCAACCTGACGTATTCAGTCTACCGCCGATCGGCGCGGCGAACGGCGCGCCGACGCGGTCCTTCTCCTACCGCGACTTGATCGCGGTCGCGGCGTGCATTCTCTTCGTCGTCACCGTGGTTCTGCCCGGCGTTTCCGGTTTGCGTCGGCGATCGCAACGACAGCTTTGCGCAAGCCAATTGGGCTCGATCTACCAGGGCGTCAAGACGTACCAGAGCTTCGCCGGCTCATTGCCGTTTGCCGGCAGCGCGGGCGGCAGCTCATGGCTGCCCGGCACCAGCGGCGATTCCGTGTTCGCGTCAAACAGTCGGCACGTATACCTCGTCGTGCGATACCGATTCGTACCAAACGCGAAGTTGTTCGTTTGTCCCTCGGATCCGCAGGGCAAGCCCGCTGATCTCGATGATCCTATCGTGCACGACGACTTCCCGGGGGTCGGCCGCGGCAGCTATGCGTCGCTCAATCTCTCCGGGACCGATCCCCATTTGCGCCCCGCCGCAACCGTCGCCTACATGAGCGACGCCAACCCCTTGTTTGAAGGCGGCAAGTTCAACGCCGACGTCGATCCGTACACCACGAACTCGCGCGCGCATGGGGGCGCGGGGCAATGCGTGCTCATCCTCGATGGGCACTCCGAGTGGCAGTCAACGCCCGCAACCGGGCAGGGTCGAGACAACCTATGGCTCGCCGGAAGCCTCATGACCTACACCGGCACCGAGAGTCGCGACAACGACAACGATGCATTTCTCGTCCAGGGTTTTGCCGCAAGGCCGTCCGATACCCACTGACGATTCCCCGAGCGCGGTCCGTCCGGAATCGCACGCTGCAAGTCCGGCCGGGCATTGGAGCACGCAAGTGACCGGTGTTCCGATAACCGCCACTGCCGTTTCACGGAAAGCGCTTTCCGAACCGCGACCGTGAGGGAGCGGCGTTTGCACGGTCGCTCTGCTCGCACTCGATCCGGTCAACCCACAAGACGACGCGTGAACATGCGTCAAGGTCTCATAACCCATCGCAACAACTCCGCCGATTCCATTCAAATTGTACACTTGGCAGAGAGTGTCAAGGGCAAACCAATCGTGAGATTGGGACGCAAAGCGTTGAGTCCGTGAAGCTACGGATTGTCGCGCCGCCCAGGCCGGGCCGGGTCGGTCCTGCTTGGTACGACCAAACGGAGTCGAAAAGGAGCGATCCCATGCACACGCACGACGAACACCCGCACAGGCACACACACGGCGAACACCCGTACATGCCCACATACGGCGAACACCAGCACCGAAAACGTGGCGCTGTCGGCGCGTTGTTTCTCGTTAGCCTGCCCGTCATCTTCGGATTCGCGGCACTCACGATCGACGTCGGCCATCTGTTCGCTACCCGTGCTCAACTCCAAGCCGCCGTGGACGCCATTGTCCTCGCCGCGGTGTCCCAGTTGCCGGATGGAGACGCGACGCTCGCAATGGCACAACAGGTCGCCTCGCTCAACAGCGACGGCCACGGCGCCATCCTCGCGACGACCGACCTCATATCCGGGCAATGGGACACCGCGACGGGAACCTTCACCGCATGGGCGACGCCGCCTGACGCGGTGCGCGCTACCGTGCGCAGATCAGAGACCAACGGCAACCCCGTGCAGTTGTTTTTCGCCCGAATCTTCGGATTCAACACGAGCAACGTGCATGCGAGCGCCGTCGCGCGCGGGGTACCGCCGGCGTCACTGGCCGTCGTGCCGATCTCGCTACCGGTCCCCGGGTTCGGCCCTGTCGACCCGGACATCGCCGAGGTCAACCCGGGCAAGGATGGTCCATCCGAGCCGGCGAACGGGGAGTACTTCGAGGTCGGCGAAGAGGTTACGATCTTCACGTTCGGCAAAGGGCCTCGGCCGGCCGTACACCTAACGCTCGAACCCGCGGATACTAGCGGCGTATCGGACATAAATGCCCTGCTCGAGGGTCAGTTCAACGGTGACGAGTCTCCAACCAACGTCTCGATCGGCGACGAACTCAACGTCTGGGGTGAGGGTACTGGTAACGGTAACTTCGGCAACAAGTTGGTCGATCGGCTCGAAGACATGGATCCGGACAACGACACGATTATCGTCCCCATCGTCGAGGCGACGGTTACGACGCGGGACGCGGACGGCATGATCACCGGCGTCGTGCGCATCGTCGATTTCGTGGCGATCAAGCTCATTGAGCTGCGCGAGGTCCATGTGGCCGACCCGGATGATCCAACGAAGACGATTGAGATCAAGATCCTCGTGGCGCGAGTCGTCCGGGTAGACGTCCAAGCCGACGGCGACGGCATGGCCGCGAACTCGACCCGGTACACGAACGGAAGTGTCGTCGCGGCGCCGCACCTGGTCATGTAGACTGCTTGGGTCTCGCGGCTAGAGCGATCGTGACGGTTTCCCGGCGCGATTTCGACGGACTCGTAGGGTCCGCCCCCTGTGGCAGACGGCGTATTCGATGGCTCCAGCCAACTCGATCCGGCCACAACTGAAATGAACCTGCTCCAAGGCCCATGTTGGATTACCCAACTCTTGGGAGTACGTCTTCCACGGCCTCAACGACGCGGCGGCGCACCTCAGCCGGCGCGCCGCCGATCCTAACCCCCGCCGCCCGCCTGTGGCCTCCTCCGCCCAGCCCGGCGGCGATTGCGGCCACGTCGATGTCAATGGCGCCGCCCGGCATGGGCGCCCGACTGCGGAGGCTGACGCGGACCGGACCATCGGCCTGCTCCACGAGCAATATCGAAACGATAACGGACCCGATGCGAAGCGGTTCGTTGATGATGTCTTCCGTGTCGCCGGGTTCCGCGCCGATCCGCGCGAAGTCGTCGGTCGTCACCGTCATAACGGCCGTCCGGTCACCGTGCAGCATTTCGAGCGAGCCCAGCGCCGCCGCGAGCAAGCGAACTCGGGCAGACGAGTCACTCTGGTAGAGTTCCTGAAACAGATCGTTCGGTTTCGCGCCGCGGTCGATGAGATCAGCCGCCGCTCGAAACACCCGCTCGTCGGTGTTCGCATGACGGAACCAACCGGTATCCGTTGCGATGCCGACATAGAGCGCCTCGGCCGTGGTGTCGTCGATCGGCCAATCCATCGCCAGCGCCCAATCATGGAGGATGAGGCACGTCGCGGCGGCATCAACGTCCACAAGATAAGTATCGACCATTTCGTCGCGCGTGGAATGGTGATCGACGGCGAGCTTCGGCAGTTTCGCACCGCGAATCCAATCCGCGATCGGGGCAAGCTGCGCATAGCTGCACGTGTCGAGCAGGATCAGCCCGTCGTGGCGATCCAACTCATCGATCGAAATGTCCACGCCGAGCCGAGGCATCAGGGGCATGCGTCGGAAGGGTGAGTAGCGAACCGGCAACGGATCGAACAGAAGCGCCGTTGGCGCGACGCCTCGACCCTCCAGCAACGCGCGCATCGCGGCGAGCGAACCGAGCGCGTCCCCATCGGGTTTGGCGTGCGTGACCAATAGCGGGCGTTTCCAATCGCTGATCATCCGCGCCGCCCGTGCGAACGCGCTGCTGTCCAACTTGGGCATTGTCTACTCCTATCCGTCCGATGGCGTCGTGGCAACCGCCCTTCGCGCCAACCTTAGTGCTCTGTTACGCTTCGACTGTTGGGCGCCATGGGCAAGCGGTAGCTCGCCCGTGTCTCACGGAGCCGACGTACGGGCAAACCCGTTCCTGAGTATCAACGTACCTCAGCCGCTTTTAGTTCGGGACACGTCATTGCTTGGACCTTCGTGCAGGTGTCGAGGAGCATGGCGACGAGGTTGCTTTCCTGGGCGGCGGTCGAGTCGATAGGCGAACTCCCCGAGGTGGCGGACCGCGTGTTTGCCCGCGATGGCATGATGCCGGCCCAGGGTGAACCGCTCGAGGTTCGAGACGACGGTGTGAACCCAGGGACAGGCCGTCACCGCTTTCCTTCCGTGGGAGCCGACGCGTAGCCACAAAACCGCTGCCCGCGTGACCGCAGGCGGGACAGGCGGATCCCTTTTGCCACCGCGGCCGCGCGAGGTGCTCGGCGCACTGCCGGTCGGTCCCGAAGCGTTCGGCGAACTCATGCACGGTCACAATTCGTACTCGATGCTTTGTGGCATTCATCGCCATCTCCCGTTTTTGGTGCGAATCACGACAACATCGTTAACTAACAGACTCCTAACTCGTTGTCAAGAAGAAACGGGCCCGGCTGAACAACGTTGATACTCAACAACTTGTTTGCCCGTGGCAGCCAATCGAATCCCATCCATCACTTCACACGTAGCGTAGCCGGCCCACACCGGAATGGCCTCTTGGGTCAACGCGGCGCCCGAACTCCGCTGCACCGAAGTCACTCGTCGATCGTCACCTGCGTCGCCCAGCCGAGCGTGCCGACGAATACGTCGCACTGCTGATTGACTTCGCTCTCGTTGAAGCCAGGCCAGAAGTGAGGCTCCGCGAATTCATACGCCGTCAGCAGTCCGACCACCGGCACAAAGTTGTCGCCACCGAGTTCAGCCCCCAGGTAGTAACCGCTGCCGAAGTGTACGAAGCTCCATAGATCCAAACAGGCTTGATCGGTGGCGTCCTCGTCGAGGGCGAAGAGCGCCGGCGCGGAATTGCCGCAACCGGGGATGGACATCACCGTCACGGCCAATAGGGCTGACAATACCCGGCGGAGGGTCATGGGCGCGGCATATCGGCATCCGATGTTCCGAATCGATGGGTCGCCGCCTGGTCGAACGCAATTAGGATCGACCTGACCTCGCCGTACACGACGTGCGTCTCGAATGGTCGTCATGGAACACCTACCTACGGTGTCAGGGATCCGGCGAGTCGCGATCGGGCAGCGTCAGGGGAATCAGCGCTTCCTCGTTGGACCCGCGCCTCGATTCGCCCGACCCCGGCGCGGGATCGTATGGCACGCTCCACGCCTCGCCCTCGATAGACCACGCACGATCACCGCGAAGAACCCGACGATAGAGCGTATCTCGCTCGACGGGCGTACATCGCGCTTCGGTAATGAGGCGTTGAAGTTGATCGACGGACAGTTCCTGCCGCGTCGTGCCGGCCCCCTCGCGTTTGGTGATGTCGTAGTAGACCACGGTGCCGTCGATGTCGTCCACGCCGAATTCCAGCGCTACCTGCGCGAGTTTCGGCGTCTGCATGATCCAGAACGCCTTGATGTGGGCGATGTTCGGGCACATCAGCCGACTGATTGCGAGCGTTTTCAAATCTTCCAGGCCGCCCGGACCCGGAAGGTGCGCGAGGGCGCTGTCGTCGGGTATGAACGACAACGGTATGACACAATTGAAGCATGCCGCGCGATTCCGAAGGCTCTCCTCCTGGTGCGCGCGAAGCTTGAGCAGATGTCGAATCCGCTCCTCTCGCGTCTCGACGTGGCCATAGAGCATCGTCGCGTTGGTGTAGATGCCCAATTCGTGCGCGGCGCGGTGCACGTCGAACCACTCGACTTCGCCGGTCTTGTTCTTGAAAGCCTCGTCATGGACACGGTCGTCGAAGATCTCCGCCCCGCCGCCGGGGAGCGATCCCAGCCCGGCGCCGCGGAGACGAATCAGCACATCGGTGATGGTCATGCGCGGCTTGGCGATCCGCGAGAAGTGGATGATTTCGATTGCGGTAAACGCCTTGATGTGCATGTGTGGACACGCTTCGCGGATGGCCGAGCACATGTCCGTATAGTGCGAGAACGGCAGCGTCGGATGCAGTCCGCCGACGATGTGAACCTCGGTCGCGCCGCGCTCATAGGCCTCCTTCGCGCGGGCGACGATGTCGGTGACGGACACGTGGTACGAGCCGTCCGCGTCGTGAAACGACGCTTCGGGGCTGCGATTGTCACCCTTTGTGAACGGGCGATAGAACGCACAGAACTTGCACCGCAGCACGCAAATGTTCGAGTAGTTGATGTGGCGGTTGATGTTGTAGTACGCCACCCGCCCGTGAAGCCGCTCGCGGACAGAGTTGGCGAGTTCCCCGATCGTGTGGATGTCGGGCGATTCGTAGAGGCGCACGCCGTCTTCGAGCGAAAGCATTTCGCCCGCCTCGACTTTGCGCCGGATGTCCGCGAGTGATTGGTCGGTTGTCGTTATCATTCTAGTGCATTTGCCTACACGGGCAGCTTCTCCAACTCGCGTCCGACCAGCTCGACGAGCGGTCCGACCGTTTTCTCCGAGAAGTCGAACGCGGCGCCAGCCGTTTCGAAGAGCTCGGGAAGCGGCTTGCTGCCGCCCAGCGCGAGGGCCTCGCGATAGCGCCGGACCGCGTCCTCGCGGTCGTCCATGGCGTTGCGCCACACCTGCAGCGCCCCGAGCTTCGCAATCCCATATTCAATGTAGTAAAACGGCACCTCGAAAAGGTGCAGTTGTCGTTGCCACCCGAACGCACGCGCCTCCTCATACCCATTGTAATCCGCGACCCCCCCGAAACGATCGACCAGACCGAGCCAGTGGGCTCGCCGCTGGTCGCGCGTGTGATGCGGGTTGGTATAGAGAAAGTGTTGAAACGCGTCGATCGTCGCGACCCATGGCAGGAGCGTGATAATCCCCTCCAGCTTGCGCCGTTTTGCCCGCGCCGCGTCCTGCTCATCGTAAAACTCGTCGAGCAAATCGAGCGTGAGCATTTCCATGCCGAATGACGCCACCTCCGCGAACTCGATCGGGCTGCTCCGATAGGCCATGAGGTCGTCATGGCGGGCCGCAAACTGATGAAACGCGTGCCCGCCCTCGTGGATCATCGTGCTCACGTCGCCGTTCACACCAACCGCGTTCATGAAAATGAAGGGATGACGGGCCTCCTCGTACGTCGCCTGATACCCGCCGGGGGCCTTGCCCTTGCGACTCGCGAGGTCGAGATACGCCTTCGCGTTCATCTCGTCGAATTGGGCGCCGAGGTCCGGATGCACGCGGTGAAATATGCGCGACACCTTCATGCACAGCTCGTCCACGGTCGAAAACGGCGCAAACGGGGGTCGCCCCTTTACATCGACGGATAGATCCCACGGACGCAACGGTTGGACACCGAGAGACTCGCGGCGCCGGCGCTGCGCCGCCCGCATGACGGGCACGGCGCTTCGCTCGACCGCCAGGTGAAACGCGACGCAATCCTCCGGCGTATAGTCGAACCGTTGTTTGACCTTGAAGGCATACTCGCGGTAGTCCGTGCAATCGGCGTTCTGTGCCATCCGGTGCCGAAGGGCGATAAGCTCGTCAAAAATGTCCTCGAGCCTTTCCCTATCCGCCAGTCTGCGCTCGGTCTCGACCTCCCACGCCCGTTGCCGCGTGCTGCGGTCGGTCTTTTCCGCGTACACCGCCAACTGCGGGAGCGTCTGCTCTTTGCCGTCGAATTGGACCGTCTGCGCCCCGCAGACCTCCTGATAGGCCTGCTCCAGCTTGGCCTCCTCGACTTGAAGCGCGACGTTTTCCTCGCGAAAGACATCGACCTCGGCGCGAATGCTGCGATCGAGCACGGCAAAGCGCTCGCGCGGCAGATCGCGGGACGCCGGGCATTCAGCATACTTGACGTTCAGCTCGTGCATGCGTGGTTTGCACTTCGGCTCGATGTTCTCGATGAAATCCAGATACGCCGCCTTTCGGGCCTGGTCGTCCGTTTGACACGTCATCTTGATGTAGCGATCGGTGCCGACTTCGTGGACGGCGGCCGCCACCTCGCTGAGCGCGACGAGCCATTTATCGAGGGCGCGGGCCGACTCGATCGGCATGTCGCGGAGCTTGTCGATATACGGCTCGATTATGGCCCAGTCATCGAGTACGTCGCCGTCCCGCAAGAACGATCGTGGAAACTGATTCCCGGTCAATTTAGTGTCTTCTCCGATTTATGTAGATTCCCGGACGATCCCGGAGGAACCAGCCGGGCGCGTGTGATCGGCGCGTATGGCGCCGGCCAAGCGCGCAATCGCGCAGGCTGAAGCCCGCGGCTCGGCGCCGCCACGCCGGTTGTACCGGAGCCTCACCCTCCCGTTGAAACCGTAACTTCAAGATTGACGGCACACGAGTGCCGTGATTCAAAAAGATGGCCTCTTATCCGAACCGGCCGTGAGGGAGGGGCCGTACCTTCGTTGGTCAATCCGCTTCCTGACCGCCCGTTGAAAAAGTGCTGTCGGCCCGAGCAAGTAACGGCCGCCCTCCCGTGGCGGCCGTCGGACGACGATAGCGGATTCGAGAACCACGTCCGCCACGGGGGGCGGACGCTACGCCGACTTTTCCAACAGGCTGCTAACGGGCGCGGTTCGGATCAGGCCCACCTCCCCAATTATGAATCACTGCACCAGCCGGCGGCGGTTGCAGTTGGCGGACGCGTCGCCCTATGCATAACTGTG
>JADFHG010000090.1 GCA_022567365.1 Planctomycetota bacterium
CCGTTTCAACTGGGCGGAAGCGGCGGTGGTGCGGTAGCAGCCTGTTGAAGAAGTCTGTGGGACCGACTTTGCTAGTCGGTCAAACGCCGCTGGTGGCCCGAAAACGACCGACTGGAAAGTCGGTCCCACAAAGTACCCTGTTTGTCAACGGGCCGGTGTGGTAGGGATTCGGTTCGAACTGCATGTGCGTGCCGATGGCGCACTTGCAGTTTGGGCTCTTTCAACAGGCTGCCTAATCCCCAAGGAGTTCTCGAACGGGCTGTAGCGGCGACCCGGATTGTGCTCGTGCCATCATTTCGTCAAGGCGATCAAGGCACAACTGTGACCATGTTTCCAAGCTGTCTCGGACGGCCTCCAACTCAGTCGGGCTCATGAAGGCCATTTGGGTGATCATCTGCTCTCGCTTGCCGACCTTCGCGCGCTTCAAAGTCCAATGATGGACGATTCCCAAGTGTACCCGCCCGACCTCGGTGGAGTCGTCGTTGAGGAGCGCGACAATGCGGTCCTCATATTCCGTTTCCACCGAGACCTCCTCGGCCACTTCGCGCTTGACCGCGGTGATGTAGGCATCTCGAAAGTCCGAGTCGAACAAGGGCATCTCATCGACGGGGTTGATGTGGCCGCCGATGCCGATCGATCTGCGTCCGGCAAGCCGCGTTTCCCCGGCTCGCTTCCCTCGGACATAGCTGAGGTACTTCCCGCCGTGCGTCATGATCACATAGGGAATGAGTTGCTTGTAGGCCGGGTCTGCCTCCGCACGCGACCGGGGCATGAAGCGTGGCACGCCCTGAACGAAGAACTCGCGGAGATAGGGCTGAACATCAAAGGTGAGCCCTTGAAACATCCCCGCTCGCTCGAGAACACTTCGCTCGACAACCAGCACCTGTTCTTCCTGGGCCATGGGGTTGCTCCTGTGCTACTGCTGAGAGGGCGTTACGAGAATCTTAGACCAACACCGATTTCAGGCTTCGGGCGTGCCCGAAGCCTTGGCAAGCTTCTCTCGTAGCTTCACATTAAGGTCGTTCGCGCTCAGGCGTTCGTCACGAATCGCCGTAGCGACGAGGGTGATGAGACGCGCCTTTGTGAAGGGAACGACTGTGTCACCTAATCGGATTCGAGGATCGAGAATCCTTACGACCTTTGCCAGCCTCTCGACGTCAAGTTTGACGAGATCCACGTGGCGCGATCGAAGGTCCTTGACCGCAGTTTCACCCTTTGTCGACTCGGACGCCAACCCGGCGTCGGCGAGAATCGCTTCCGGAAGCACGACTACGTCGATCTTTTCAAAACTGCCTTTGTTTGGTCCAACGGCGAGTGCAAGTGCAACTTGGGCGACGTCTTCTTCATCATCATCGCAGCGCCACCAGGATAGCCTATCGTCACTTGTGCGCAGCGACGTTATGGCATCCGCACGAAGTTCATTCTCCGCAAGATAATCCCTGCGTTCCCATTTGGCACGGCTTATCTTCATCGCCAGCATGTTCACGAGGTAGTCCCGGAGAGGTCGACTATGACTTGCTGAACATACTCATTCAACCAAGCCACAGCATCTTCGTGACGGCGAAGCATATCAAGCGCTTCCGATCCTCCCCAATCCTCGAGCGCTCGAACCGCGGCATCCCGCACCTCGACGTCCTCATTCCGAAGTGCATCGTCGGCAACGCGCATTCCCCACCCGCGAACGCGATCGTAGTCAATCCTCCCGATGCAGCGGACAATCGATGCACAAAGCGATGGGCGGGTCGGATAGTGTTCAACCAAGACCTGGGAAAGCCAGTCTTGGCATTTCGAGGAGTCTGCGCGAAGGGCTTCGTCAATCACACCCTCGACCGGATGGGTAACCCCGTCATCGATGGGCTCGTCGAGCAATGCGGCTACGACTTTGCCTCGGAAGCGAATGTACTCAGGGTCGGGTTCAGCCATCGGGAGCGGTGGCGTAAACTGCGCATTGTCCCAATACATTTGGCGAACATACATCGAGAGGTCTTCGTCAGCCGTATTCTGAATTGCATCCGCTAGATCCTCTGAGGATGAGAAAAGAAGCGCTTGCGTTCCAGAAGGCTCGGTGCCGTGCTCTTCGGAGGCGGATTCGATCAGAAGGAGACCGATCGGAGGCTTTGGCTCGTGTCGGGCCAGGGTTTCTGCCGATCCCGTCTGCGTTTCGGCGGATGCGCTCGTGTCTTCACTGACCTCGATCATGTCTAGTATCCTGTCGTCAAGTTCCGGGGTAATAGAGTTCAAGTATACTATCAAGTTCGTTCGCGGCCGCGCCAAAGAACTTCTTGACGTCTGCTTCGCCAAAGTCCTTCTCAGTCGCGTCCTCTTTGAGGGTGTTCAGGTCTTGCTCGAATAGGACAATCAGCTTTTCGTCCCCGGCTTCCGACAGCTTTCCGGTCTTGCTCTTCGCCCAGGAGTTGACTGTGAAATCGTCTGCCAGCGTGTATCTCTTGTGCGCGTGCAGCTCGAAGTTTTCTGGGCGGTTTAGCGGCGCCTTGTCCCATCGATCCTTGCAGAAGTGGCGGGCCAGGAACAGCCCTGGTTCCTCACGCACCGAGAACCGCGTTGTCAACGCTGCAAGACGTGCAATCCGCGGGCTCAACAGTGCAGCGTATTGGAGGAGGATTCCGACGGCCTTTTCAAAAAAGTCCCCAATCGCTACACACGCGCCCGTAGACTTGGCCCGCCGCCAATGGACATTTACGCGAGCCGAAGAGAACTCGCAGCGCCATTCGTGGGACTTGCTTTCGATGATGATTCTCGGGATTTCGGGCGGAGCACCCTGAGGTATCGTTCCTAAGGTGGTCAGCGCACCATCGAAGAGGGTGGTCAGCGAAGGATAGAGATCCTTCATGACCTTGCTCACGGCTAGGTCGCCATCTGGTGTAAAGATGGTCGCCTGGCACGAAGCAAGCTGAAAGTTGTCGGCTGTAAGCTCCTGCATGTGCGACACAACATTCCTTTCTCGCCAGCATCTAGTCTAGGGTCCGAAGAATGCTACATCAACCGATGGCCGCGTCTTTTCGAAAGAACCTCTGCAAGACCCGCCAACCGGGTGGTTCTCGGGCGATCTCATCTCACCGCTCGGGCTTGAATGATGCCGCAGTGGTCAATTGGCCGCCAGCCCCATTGCCCGTTCGACGATTTGCTCCAGCCCGACACCGACGTAGGTGAAGATCTCCTCCGCCGTTTTCGCCGACTTGGGGATGCGGCGGGCGGTCATGCCGACGACCTTGACGTCGCCCCGCTCGGCGGCGGCTTCGGCGAGTTCCGCGTGGACGCCGCCGAGGTAGTTGTCCTCGACGGTGAGAATCGTCCCGCCGCAGTCGATCGCGGCGGAGAGGATCGGCGAAGCATCGAGCGGGAGGGTGTAGGCATCGAAGACGTTGCACGAAATCCCGGACGAGGCGAGCCTTTCCGCGGCCTCGAGGACGGTATGCACCATGTAGCCGGCGCTGACCAGCGTGAGGCGATCGCCGACTCGCAGTTGCTTGCACCCGCGAAGCTCGAACGTCTCATCGAGCGCGTAGAGAAAGTCCGCGTTGGGACGGTGGGTGCGCAAGTAGCAGAGACCGTTCGTGTTGGCCATCAATTCGCAGCAGCGGTACGCGCATATCGCATCGGAGGGGTGGAACAGATGACATAGGGCGGCACCGTCTTCGCGCTCGGTCCGCGTCATGCTTCGGAAGTATGCCACGTCGGAAACGGCCATCTGAGACGGACCGTCGGCTCCGAGCGAAACACCCGCGTGCGACCCGACGATCTTGACGTTGGCCCGCGAGATCGCGAGCATGTCGATCTGGTCGGCGGCGCGGGCGATGAACTTCGCGAAGCTGCTGGCAAAGGGGATTTTGCCGCTTGCGGACAACCCGCCGGCGACCGAGAGCATGTTCTGCTCAGCGATTTTGCACTCGAAGAAACGGTCCGCGTGGAGCTTGGCGAAGCGGTCGGCATATGTCGAGTTGCTGACGTCGCCGTCCAGCGCGACGATGCGATCATCGACGTCGCCGAGCGCGACCAAGGCGACGCCGTAACCGGCGCGCGTCGCAAGGCTCTTTTTCTCGAGGGCGGTCTCCATACCCACCCGCGCGAGGGCCGCCTCGAATGGCGGCAGCTCGATCGTCTTTCCGGCGGGCAACGCTTCGCCCGCACTCGCCGGCAAGACCGGGAGCATCGCTTCGCCCGGTTCGGCGCCGAGTGTCGCGCCCGTGGCATCGAGTTCCGCGAGCCTCGCGTCGAGATCGGCGGGCGCCATCGGCTTGCCGTGGTAGTTTTCGTTTTGAATCGAGTCGACGCCCCAACCCTTGATCGTGCGGGCCACGACGGCGACCGGCTTGTCGCTCTCGCCGACCTTCTCGAACGCCCGCGCAAGTGCGTCCGGGTCGTGCCCGTCCACCTTCACCGAGTCCCATCCGAACGCCGACATCTTCGCCGCGAGCGCGTCGTAGGATTGTTGAAACGAGACGGCATCCGCCTGCCCGTGACCGTTGCAACTGAAGATCGCACAGACGTTGTTCAGCTTGTGGTCGATGATGAAGTCGGCCGCTTCCCAGACCTGCCCCTCGCGAGACTCGCCGTCCCCGATGATCACGAAGACTCGCTTGTCGATCCCGTCGATCCGCGCCGCAATCGCCAAACCGGCGGCCACGGAGAGCCCCTGTCCCAGCGAGCCGGTTGCGGCATCGAAGAAGGGAAACCCCTCCGCCGGGTTGGGGTGCCCGTCGAGCACGCTGCCGAGCTCCCGAAGCGACACGAGCTCGTCCACGGTCAGCGTGCACGCGTCGGCTCGGTTCCTGCCTACGACGCCGCCAAGGTCCGCGTACGCCGCGTAGACCATCGGCACCGCGTGACCTTCAGACAATACCAGGCGATCGTTGTTGGGGTTCCACGGATCGACCGGGTCGTAGCGCATCTGCCGGTACATCAACTCGACGATGATGTGGGCGAGCGAGAGCGCGCTCGACGGATGCCCCGAACCGGCGGCCGTGGTCATGGTCAATACGTGCCGGCCGAGTTCAACGGCCTTGGCGTGAACGGCGGGCGTGGTCGACACCAGTGTCTCCATATCGCAACGATCTCCAGCATAAGAGGGTAACGGGAACGCAACGCCCAGCAGACTAGCGACTCGATCTGCCGGGATCAAGCACCCGTCTCCACCCGGCGCGACTCGCCGACACACCCATCTGACCAGCCGACGCGCGCGATCCGCGCGCTGGCTTCGGGTGCGAAAGTTGAAGCGCCGGGACTCACAACAAACAAAAATCGACGAAGCACCGAAACGTCGCAACGGCGCGGGGTTCCTGTCGTTGATCCGAGGAGAGACGGTGGACCAGCAGGAAACGAGTCACAACGTTGCGTAATTGAAGCGGATGGGTGAATCACAAACGACCGGCGCGTTCTCTTGTTGCGAATCGCGACGCTACGGTTTCCCGGCCGAAGCCCGTGGTGTTGCGGTGGTGTATCGTCGCGACTCGGATGTGCGTCGATACAATACGTGCGGCAGGCCCGCGTGTTGAATGTCGCGCTCGTAGCGGAATCCGACCTTCTCCATGACCCGGCGCGAAGCCATGTTCGTCGGAAGGGTGAACGCGACGAGGTCGGCGAGGTCGAGTTTGCGAAACGCGATGTCGACCATTGCATCGGCCATTTCCGTGGCCAGGCCTCGATCCCAATAGTCGCTCGCGACGGCGTAGGCGATTTCCGTTTCGAACGCGCCTTCGATGCGTACCCGTCGCAATCCGCCTCGACCGACGAAATCGCCGCTACGTTTGTCGTGAAACACCCAGAATCCAAACCCATTCACGTTCCAGTGTCGGTCGTTCTCTTCGAGGCGGTCCTTTGCTTCGATCACGGTGATCGGTCCGCCAAGGGTCGCCGCGACGCGCGGATCCTGGAATAGCCCCACCAGCAACTCGAAATGGCCCTCGCGCACTCGCTCCGCGCTGAGTCGGCGCGTCGTAAACGCATCGACCGCCGAAGTACACGCATCGACCGTTGAAACGCTCATGGATTTGTCCTCCCGGTTCAATCTCGCTACCGCCACGGCACGTTGGAAACCACGCCCACTTGTCGCCATGCCCTGGCGACGTGCAAGCGTGCGAGACGCCGCGCTCGCACCCAGATGTTGCTCGCGTTTCATGCCCACGCCCGCGACAGCCCCCTGGTATCGTACCGGCGACGGTGCCTCCTGTCAGCCGCCGAGACCGGATCCGGCTGGCGCATTTCGCGTTTCCGTGTGCCGAGTCGCGGGCCTGAAGCCCGTGCGAAATCGCAAGGGCAGGCAAAGTCTACCGCTGTTCGTAGCACCGCGGGGGCTAGAGCCTGCGGCTCGAGGTTTTCGCGAGTCGCCGGAGCGGCGCTCGGCGTCGGCAATTGTCGTGTCGAATTGACCATGCGTTCACGCGGGACATACAATCCACCGTGCGCAGGGGATTTCGATCGGGGGCGCAGGGGTATCGCGAATTGTTCACCAAAGCGACAGGCATGTTGATCGTACCAATCTGGCTCGTGGCGATGGGCTGGGTGGTCGCCCACGACGTGCTCCCCGGCTTTCTCGCCGAGGATCCGCCCCATCTGCACGTGTCCGAATGGCTGCGTAACGAAGGGCGCAAGACGCAATACGCGATTACCGGCGAAGACGGCTCGCGGCTCGGCACGATCTGGGCGAGATACATCATCGACGACGATCTGTTGCACCGTGACGAGTTGATCTGGATCGAGTCGCTTCCGGAATCGCTCAACCGGCTCTTGCCGTTTAGACAACTTCGGATCGACGTGACATCCTCGTACTCGGCCGACGGCGCGTTGGACGAGATCACACTCAGGATTCAAACCAAAGATGGTGAAATCCGTTTGCACGGTGAGCGGTTTCACGCCGACTTCTCCTTCGAGCTGGACGCGGGTCGCGACGTACCCAAGAGGGTGTTCAAGGTTCCCCTAACGGACGGACGGATCATCGCCGGTGGGCTCAATCCGTTTTCACATCTCAGCAACATCAAGGTCGGGCAAAAATGGCGCATGCAGGTGATCAACCCGATCACCGTCATCCTGCCGAACCTGGGGCGGAGGTTCATTGTGATGCTCGTCGAGGTCACCGGGCGAGAGATGCTCCGGACCGGTGACGGTCTTGTCGACTGTTTGGTGGTCGAATCGGGATCGTCGAAGGCATGGGTGAACGAACACGGCGTCGTGATCGCTCAGGAGACGACGCTGCCGCTGGTCGGGCGTATCCGTGTCGAACGCGAACCGTTTTTTGATGAGGACGAGCGCGTGCGGATCAGGAAGATCCCCTGGACCCGGATCGGCGGAGACAACGGATGACCGAATCGCACACCGAGTCGAACGACGAATGCGCCATCGCCCTCACCGGGGTGCGCAAGTGCTACGGGCAAACCGTGGCCGTGCGCGACCTCACCCTTAGCGTGCCGCGCGGAGAACTGTTCGCGTTTCTCGGCCCCAACGGCGCGGGCAAAACGACGACCATCAAGATGATCGTCGGGTTGCTACAGCCGAGCGCCGGAACGGTGCGGGTTTGCGGTCGAGCGATCGGATCGAACGGAGTTGCGGCCAAGATCATGACGGCTTATGTCCCCGATCAGCCGTTTATTTACGAGAAACTCACCGGTCGCGAGTTTCTGTACTTCGTCGCCGAGATGTACGGTCTGTCCAAGGAGCGGCGCGATCGAAAGCTCGCATCGCTGTTGGATCGCTTTGATATCGGCGCATTCCTGGACCAGCTCACCGAAAGCTACAGCCACGGCATGAAGCAGAAGATCGTTCTCGCGGCCGCGTTCCTGCACGAGCCGCGGGTGTTGGTCATTGACGAGCCGATGGTCGGTTTGGACCCACGGACGGTGCGCTCGGTCAAGGACCTCTTCCTCGAGCACACCGGAGGAGGCGGGACGGTCTTCATGAGTACGCACACTCTGGCGATTGCCGAGCAGGTTGCGGATCGGATCGGCATCATCAACAAGGGCGAGCTGATCGCCATCGGCACCTTGGCGGAGCTGCGGGCGCGGGCCCGGCAGGAGCATTCGCTCGAGGAGATATTCCTTCGTCTTACGGAGGCGGGCGATGACGACGACCGATGATCAGCAGGCGACGCGGCCGCTCCTGGGCTTGCTGCTTCGCGTCAAGCTCCGCGCGCTGAGCAACCGGTTTCGACAGTCGATCGACGAATCGCCGATGCGGGTCTACGTCGCGGCCGCACTTGTTGTGTTGATCTGGTTTGGTCTCTACTGGGTGTTTCGGATGGTGTTTTCCCAGTTCGACCGGACACCGCTGGCTGCGACGGTCGCCATTCCGATGGTGCTCAATTTCTTCTTCGTCGCCATACTCCTGATGCTGACGTTTTCCAACGCGATCATTGCGTATGGCGCGCTCTTCGGGCGGGAAGAGTCCGATTATTTGTTGACCGCGCCGCCGTGTACGCTCGACATTGTGACGCTCAAATATTTGGAGAGCGTCGCGCTATCGAGCTGGTCGCTGGTCCTCTTGGGTATGCCGCTCATGGTGGTAATGGCGGAGCGGGCGGAAGGTGCGGAGTTCTACGTCCTGTTCATGGCCTTTTTTCTGGCATTCATTCCCATCCCCGGTGCGTTGGGGCTGTTTCTCGCGTGGCTGGCGGCCCGGTTCTTCCCCCGCCGGCTGATGGGCACCATGGCGGCGATCGGTGGGGTCGTCTTGGCGGGTTGCGTCATTTGGGGGATGCGGTCGTTTCGGGTCGATACCGCGGCGGAGGTCTGGCTGCGGTCGTTTCTCGCGCGGATGAGCTTCGTCGAGTCGGCGTTTCTTCCTAATAACTGGGCCGCTTCCGGAATCGACCATGCCATGAGTGGGCAGCTTTCGGAGTCGGTGCTATACCTGGGCGTGACCCTGGCGAACGCCTTTTTCCTGAGTTGGCTCGCCGTCATGTTCGTGGCGAAATACTTCGACGCAGCGCACGACCGTGCGTCCGTAGGCGTGACCGCCATGCGGCGATGCGCGGCGACGGCCGGCGGCGGCATCGCGGGGACGATCTTCTTCTACTTGCCCAAGCCGCTGCGGCTGATCGCGGCCAAGGATCTCCGGACGTTCGTGCGGGATCCGATGCAATGGTCGCAGCTCGCGATTCTGGTCGGTCTGATGGTGCTATACCTCGCGAACATACCGGCGTTTCAGGTCGAGTTCGCGACGTCGGGGTGGTTGCGCATGATTCCCTTTCTCAACCTCTGCGCGACGAGCCTGATCCTGGCCACGTTTACCTGTCGATTCGTATTCCCGCTGATGTCGCTCGAGGGCCGCCAGCTCTGGCTCATCGGCATGTTGCCGACACCGCGCGGCCACATCCTCCTGGCGAAGTTCGCCTTTGCCATGACGGTGACGCTGATCGTCGCACTGGGGGCCATGAGTCTCGCCACGGTCATGCTGAAACTCGACGCGGTTTGGTCCATCATTCACCTGATGATCACCGTGGCGATCTGCTGCGGGCTGTGCGGTTTCGCCGTAGGGATCGGTGCGCGCCTTCCCATGTTCGACCAGTCCAACGTGGCCCGCATCGCGAACGGTCCAGGCGGGACGACGAGCCTTCTCGCGTCGATCGTTTTGGTGGCGGCGGTATTGACGGCCGTCGGTGTCGCAACGTGGCAGTCGAAGGATCTTCCCGTGAACGTGATTCCAGACACGGGGTCCGTCCTATTGTGCGTGGGCGCGGGCGTGGGAAGCGTCGCCGCCGGCGTGATCGCCCTCGCGGTCGGAGCGAAACACTTCGCGACGGTGGAGGTTTGAGGGACGCAGGTCCTTCGTACGTCGTTTGAC
>JADFHG010000091.1 GCA_022567365.1 Planctomycetota bacterium
GCACCTCAATCGAATGCTCCAGTCAATCGTCGCGGTTTGTATGCAATCGCGTGTGTCCTGCTCCTGACGGGCGCAGCCTACCGCCTCTGTCTGACCAGCCAATTGCCGGTCGGCTACGACGAGGTGTTCGTCATGGCCGTGGGGTTGGAGGAGATGGAGGCGTTGGGCGCACCCGGCTGGATCGAGATTCCGATCCGTCGAAGCGCGGCAATCACGCCCCTTTGGTGGTGGGCACAATACGTGGCCTCACATCTTGCCGGTGGGATCTCGCTCAGCGCGATACGGGTCTTGCCCATCCTCCTCGGGTTCGCCGCCATGGCGACGGCCTATCTGTGTGCGCGGCGCAGATTCGGACGGCGGGTCGGCATCGTCTTCATGGGCCTGATTGCCCTCTCCGATATAGTCGCCTTCACCAACAGCCGAAGCGAATTCTCGGAGTCGCTCGCGCTGCTGTTTCTCATTCCCCTCGTTTGCTGGACGGGCGGAGAAGGTCGCTCGGTTACCCGTGGGTTGCTCTGGCTCGGCTTGGTCATGACCGGACTGAGCAAGGGTGTCTTCGTCATCGGCCTCTGCACGCTGGCAGAGCTGGCGATCGTCGCCGCAGCGCGGTGTGCCCGCGCGCGTCGCATCGGTGGACTCGCGATTTCGCTGGTGATCGCCGCGATCCCGACGACCGCGTACCTCGTAGTGGCGAGCCGTGCCTTTGCCGATCGCGGTGTGATCCAACACGACGCAATCTCGACGAACGGCGTGATGGAGCTCATCACCGAACTTACGTTTCATTACGCCACGATCAAAGCGCATGTCACAGGCGGCGTTCGCGACGCGGCGCTCGTCTACCTCGACGTTGGTATTTGGCCGGTGTGCGCTTTGACGGGCCTGCCACTGCTCGCCGGGTTTCTGGCGTCTTGTCTGCCCGCGCTTCGACAGGGTCGCAAGAGAAACGCCCGCACGGACGTGACCCGAATCGGACTCTGCGTCTGGGTGTCGGTCGGTCTTGGCGTCATCCTCGCCCGCGGGACCGCCGGCGCCCGGTTTCATCTTCTGTATTTGCCCGCGCTTTGGTTGCTGGGCGCCTTGTGGCTCGGCCCGCACATGCGCCGGCCGTCGGCGAAGTGGGTCGCGGGTGCGTCGCTTGCGGTGTGGTGCGTCGCAGTTCTTGCCGCCGGACCCCTGATTTGGGCACGCTTTTCGCGGTTCGAGCCAATGTACGGCTCGGATGAACTGAAACTGCTCGACGATTTCCGAGCGGGACGGACCGGCGCGCCCGACCCAATCGACCGAACGCTTCACATCGACATGGCCAATTATCATCTTCGAGCCGAGGGCGACGATAGGGGACGGCTGGATAGGAGGTGGCACCTCGAACGAGCCGTACACCATGCCCGCAAAGAGACCGAGCGCGCGCCGGCGGATGCCCGGGCGTGGTTCTACTTGGGCGAGTCTCTGCGTCAAAGCGGCGCGTCTGTGGATTTCGTTTGCGAGACTTGGCGTAAGGGCCTACGAATCAAGCCCAACGAGGCGCTTCAGCAGCGTGTGAGCGCGTTTTGCGGCGGGGAATAGACGGCGAATGACGGCGCAGGATGTCTGCACGCGGGGCGGGGAAGGCTTGTTGATCTCTTGCCGGTGAAGACACGTTTGGAACGGCCTGCCATGCCAGGTCGAGCATCAACACCGCCCCCTCACCGATCGCGCGTAATTTTTCGTAGTGTGTCGTTTGGACACTTGGACGCACGTATTCTTCAACGCACGGAACGGACGCAGCCGTCCGCCGCGTAGGGTTTGCGATGGTCGGACGAAGGCGCTCGAAACGTGAGGTTCGGCGTTGGCCTCGTGGGTTGGAGGAAGGGGACGAACCTTTGCCCGCGGGGTCGGCGCCGTAACCGATTGAAAGCGGGTCACGGTCCGAGGACCGCACGACCTTAGTTGACTATACGCCCGCTCCGGGCCAAGAGACCACCGCCGGTTTGGAGATTGATCAACTCGCCCCCGATTACCGAACCCTTTATTCTGCCGACCCGCACATGCTAGGGCCGTAAGGGAGGCGGCGTACTCTCATTGGTCAAGCCGCTTCCTGACGGGCGCGGTTCGGACCAGGATACGCCTCCCCGATTCTGAATCACGACGCTAGCTCTGTGGTTCCGGAGCGCTCCCGGCGGTGTCAATCCAACCCGAGAAACGAACTGATCTTCGGTGCGTATTTGACGATCAGCCCGGCGAAGACGACGCTCACCATGCTCGTGAGCTTGATGAGAATGTTGAGGCTCGGCCCCGACGTGTCCTTGAACGGGTCGCCGACCGTATCGCCGACGATCGTGGCCTTGTGCGCGTCGCTGCCCTTGCCGCCGTAGTTGCCCTTTTCGATGTACTTCTTCGCGTTGTCCCACGCGCCGCCGGCATTGGCCATGAAAATGGCGACGGCGAATCCGCTCGTCAGCCCGCCGACGAGCATACCCATCACCCCGGCCACCCCGAAGATGAGCCCGACGATCACCGGAAGGGTGATCGCCAGGAGCGACGGGAAGATCATCTCCCGCTGCGCGTTCTTCGTCGAGATGTCCACGCAACGCGCGTAGTCGGGAATCAACGATCCCTTATGCTCGACCTGTTCGCGAGGCCAGTTCTCGGATTTGGCGGCGTTCTCGGGCGACATCCCTTTGACGTCCACGAGGTACGCGGCGACCTTCTTGAACTGGTCGCGGCACTCGAGCATCATCTGGTACGCGGCGCGACCGACAGCTTGCATGGTCAGTGCGCAAAACAGGAACGCGAGCAGCACGCCGGAGAACATGCCGCACAGCACCTTCGGATTCATCAGCGTCACGTTGTAGAAGTCCATGAACTGTTGCAACGATGCCTTACTCGATCTGACGAGCTTCAGGGCGTGCGACTTGCCATCGCGATCGATCCATGTCGTGGTTTGGACGAAGTCGCTCTCTCGGTCCGCGGGCGTGAGGCTGGCGATCTTGACGCTGCCCGCTCCGTCGGCCCCGAGTCGTTCGTTGAGCATGTCGACCAGCGCCCGCTTCCTGTTGAGGAGCATGTATCCGTCGTAGCTGGAGTCTATCGTACCAGACTTGACCTTGGAGCCGAACTTCGCGCCGCCCATGTAATAGATCTCGCCGAGGGCGACGCTGTCTTCCTCCGCGGCCTTGGGCATCACTTCCACGACGCAATCTCGGGCTTCACGAATCTGCCCGATACGCACTTCCTCGACATAGGCGGCTAGAAGGGCGAGGGCGGTCAGAGCGGCCGACCCGATCGCGAAACCCTTGCCCATGGCGGCCGTCGTGTTGCCGAGCGAATCGAGCGCGTCGGTCCGTTCACGCACTTCGTCCTTTTGCCCCGTCATTACCGCGTTACCGCCCGCATTGTCGGCAATCGGTCCATAGGCATCGGTGGCAAGGGTGAACCCGAGCGTGGCGAGCATTCCGACGGCCGCGAGACCGACACCGTAGAGACCCAACATGAAGTTGTCGCCGCCACCCGCGAATGTAAACGACGCCAGGATGGCGAAGATAATGATGGCCAAAGCCGCCCATGTGCTCTTCATGCCCTCGGCGATGCCTGCGATGATGACCGTGGCCGGTCCGGTCTCCGCTTGTTTCGCGATCCCGCGAGTCGGTGCGTAGTCATAGCTCGTGTAGTATTCCGTGGACCATCCGATCAGCCCGCCCGCAACCAGACCGACGGCGACGGCGCTCGCCACACCGGCCCATAGCACGCCTTCCACGTCGCCGAGGAGGTTGTAGCACACGCCGTATGTGGCGACGAGGATGACCGCACTCGAAGCGTATAACCCCTTGTTGAGCGATCGCATGAGCTGGGCCATGGTCGCGCCCTCTTCGGTCTTGACGAGGTTGATACCCGCCCAGATGCTCGCGAGAATGCCGGCACCAGCGACAACCATCGGCACCGCGAGGAAGCGAATGGCGTCGGCGGCGACGTCGCTGTTGCCCAGCGCGTGGGCGACGGCTACACCGAGGGCCGCGGTCGCGAGGATTGATCCGGCGTAGGATTCGTAGAGGTCGGCGCCCATGCCGGCCACGTCGCCGACGTTGTCGCCGACGTTGTCCGCGATTGCCGCTGGGTTCCGGGGATCGTCCTCGGGGATTCCCGCCTCGATCTTGCCGACGAGATCCGCCCCGACGTCGGCCGCCTTCGTGAAGATTCCACCACCGACCCGGGCGAACAGCGCCTGGGTGCTCGCGCCCATGCCGAACGTGAGCATGATCACGGTGATTTCATTGAGCTCCATATGGGTGAACCACTTGAGAGCCATGAACCAGAACGTGATGTCGAGAACGGCAAACCCGACAACCACGAGGCCCATGACCGCGCCGGCTCGGAATGCCACGCGAAGCCCGCGGTTCAGTCCTATCCGGGCGCCCGCAGTCGTGCGGTGGGCGGCGATGGTGGCCGTCCGCATGCCGAAGTATCCACACAATCCGCTGAAAAAGCCGCCGGTGAGGAATGCAAACGGCACGATTCCGTGCTGGACCTTCAGGTAATACGCCATGAAAAAAAGGATGCCCATCAGCACGGCGAAGACACACGCCACGACCTTGTATTGACGGCTCAGGTATGCCATAGCCCCGTCGCGCACGTAGGCCGCGACGCGGATCATGGACTCGTCGCCCTCGTCTGAAGCGAGCACTTCCTTATAGTATTTCCACGCCATGAAGAGCGCCACGAATCCGCATATCGGGGCGAGGTACCAGAGTAGAGGGATCGACGGATCACCCATTGCCGCGGGTGCAGCATCGGCGGTGCTCATTTGCGCGTCTTGCGCGACGGCGACGTTTGCCTGCGTCAGTACCGCGCAACCAAACGCGATGAGCGAAAGTAGTACGATCAGTCGTTTTGCGTTCAACGGGAAATCTCCAATATGGGTCGTCACCCTAAGACGGGCGTCACCGCCGCTGGACCGGGCGCTCTGCGGGGGCGGACAGCGCCTGTGCCGCAACCCGCTCGTCCGACGTAACTGCTTGAAAATAAAGTACTTAGCGAACCCAAACCGATCTGCTTGCGCCGTGCAGGTCGGCTGGGACGCGGGACTATAGCAAAACCGATACGGATTGCAATATCCCTCGGAATCATCCCGTACAATCACCATGTGGATCCGGACCACCGTCGTCTCGGTGTGCAAGGCCCGTTCACCGGTCCTGCTTGGGTGATGGACGGGAATCGGTCCGCGATATTGGGCGATGGACCGGATTCGGTTCGCGATTCGGACCGCGGTCCGGTAGAATAGCGGCCGTCGCCTCGTGAGATGCGTGTCTTGGGAAGCGATGCCCAGTGTCGCAAACGGAGTTAGACCGTTATGACAATCGCCAACCCGCAAACCGTCGTGCCTGCTGTCGAGTCCGAGAGGGTGCCGGTCGGTCTGACCGACGAAGATCATACCGCCATGATTCCCAGACTCCGCGCCCTCATCCGCGACGTGCATGATTTTCCCAAACCGGGAATTGTCTACAAGGACATCACGCCCCTCCTGCGTGATCCGGCCGCCCTGTCGCTCGCGATGGAGTGCCTCGCCCAGCCGTTTCGTGGGACGCACGTCGACGCGGTCGCGGGGGCGGAGTCGCGCGGGTTCATCACGGCGATGGCGGTCGCCGCCAAACTTTCGGCGGGTTTCGTGCCGATTCGCAAGCCCGGGCGTTTGCCGTTTGAAACGAAGTCCGAGCAGTACGAACTCGAATACGGTACGGACTGCCTCGAAATACACGTCGATGCGGTGCAACCGGGCGAGCACGTCCTTCTTGTCGATGATCTTCTGGCCACCGGTGGAACGATGGTCTCGTGTTGCAAGTTGGTCGAGTCGCTCGGTGCGAAAGTCGTGGGCGTTGCGTTCCTGCTCGAGCTCACTTTTCTGGGCGGCCGCAAGCGGCTGGGCGACTATCCAATCCACTCGATCCTGAAATTCGACAAGCCGTAGCAGCCCATCGTGATTCAAACGGCGGATGCACGAGGCTGTCCGTTTTCCCGAGCTCCGCAATGGCAAGGCGCGCATTACAATCTCGTGTCGAGCGCGTTTGGCACACGGGCAAGTAGGTTTGCCCATGGAACCCAATCGAATCCCATCCAGCCCTTTACGCGCGGCAGATCACTAGAGCAGTTTCATTTGACTTGTGGCGGGATCGAAAGGGCTGGAGCCCTCGAATACCACGTCCGCCGCGGGGAGCGGACGCTACGAGGGGGTCGAAACGGCTAGAGTCCATTTTTTCCGTATGTCGCGGCGGGCAACCGGCCGATGGTAGGCGGGTAGGCCTTCGGCACGGTCTTGGTCCGACGTGTCTTCCGTGATCGAGGCTCGCACAGTCGAACGTCTTTCGAGGTTCTTTGGGTTGCGCGTCAAAGACAAGACCACCATCAAGCTCGGGCTCGTCGGTCTCGCCGTGCTTCTCGCGGCGTGGCTGGCGTTGTTCCAGCCGTTTGCACAGCCGGGCACGTCCGATGGTGTGACGCAGGCAGGTCACCGCTGCCTCGGGATCTTCGCGGTTTGCGTCGCGCTCTGGTTCACCAACGTCATCCCCCTGGCCGCGACCGGTCTGCTCGCGATCGCCATGTTGCCCCTTTTGCACGTGCTTCCCGCGGATGAGGCCTTTGCCCTGTTCGGCAATTCGGCGGTGTTCTTCATGCTCGGCGTGTTTCTTCTCGCCGCGGCGATGATCACCACGGGCCTGTCCAAGCGGATCACACTTCTCGCGCTTCACCGATTCGACGGCAG
Organism: Planctomycetota bacterium; assembly: GCA_022567365.1. Lineage (GTDB taxonomy): Bacteria > Planctomycetota > Phycisphaerae > UBA1845 > UBA1845 > JADFHG01. The sequence continues at coordinate 6,731 of JADFHG010000091.1, forward strand.
CCCTCAGCGATTGGCCACGGGCGTAGCCGTATCCGCCGCCGCGCTGGCGATGTTCATGCCGGAGCACGCCGTAGCGGCGATGATCTATCCGATCATCATCGAGATCGTCGATGCCCTGAAACTCTCGAAGGGGAGCAACTATGCCAAGAAGCTGTTTCTCAGCCTGGCTTGGGGCGCGATCATTGGAGGCGTCGGCACGATGCTCGGCGGGGCGCGCGCGCCGCTGGCGCTGAGCCTCCTGAAAAGTGCCCATCCGGACAAGACGATCGGTTTCGTGAGCTGGATGGTCGCGGCATTGCCGGTGGTGCTCATTATGATCGTGATCGCGGTAATCATGCTCCGCAGGCGCGTGCCCGACGACATCACCGACGTTCGCCCGGCCACACGGATGCTGGCGGAGCGGGTCAATCGTCTGGGTCCGATGTCGGGCGTGGAGCGTCGCCTGGCGGTGCTGGGGTTCCTCACGATTGCGGCGTGGATGACCTGCGATCTGCACAAGATCGATCTGGCCGTGATCGCGCTGGTCTCGGCGGGGATGTTGTTCGTGCTTCGCATCGTGGATTGGCAGTCGCTTCAGGGTTATGTGAACTGGGGCGTGCTGCTCATGTACGGCGGGGCGATCGCCCTCGGCAAGGCGCTCGCCCAGACCCATGCCCTGGAGTGGTTCGCCCGGCAGGTCGTGGACCCGGGCGCATCGCCGTTCATGGTGGTCGTGCTGATGGCGACCGTGGCGATCATTTTGACCGAGGGGATCAGCAATTCCGCGGCGGTGGCGGTGCTACTGCCCATCGGTTATTCATTGGGTGAGATGACTGGGGTAAGCCCGGCGATGATGACGCTGGCGGTGACGATTCCCGCGGGTCTGGCGTTTCTCCTGCCGATCAGTTCGCCGCCGAATGCGATCAGCTTCTCCGCGGGGCACTACAGCGTGCGCGAGGTGGTCCAGCTCGGTTGGCCCATGACCGTGTGTGCCTTGATCGTGGTCATCGGCGTGATGGGGATTTGGTGGACACTGGTCTTGAAGATCAACACCTGGTGATCGAACGTGCGCAAGGGTTTCACAATCTGGTTGACGGGGATTTCCGGTTCGGGCAAGAGCACGATCGGCGCCGGCGTGCGCGACGCGCTCAAGCAACGGGGTCGGTCTGTCGAGCTTCTCGACTCGGGGCGCATCCGCAAGCAGATCAACCGTAGCCTGGGCTTCAGCCGCGAGGAGATCGAGGCGCATACGATGCGCCTGGGGTACGAATGCAATCTGCTCAATCGCAACGGGGTCATCGCGATTGTCGCGGCCGTCTCGCCTTACCGCGACGTACGCGACCGCCTCCGGGAGTACATCGACGACTTCGTCGAGGTTTACTGCCGCTGCGCGATGGAGGTCTTGCTCGCGCGCGATGACAAGGGGCTCTTTGAACGGGCCAAACGCGGAGAGATTCAGCACGTCGCCGGAATCAACGCGCCCTACGAGGAACCCATATCGCCGGAGACACTGCTGAACACGGACCAGCAGGGGAAAGAGGAATGCGTGTATAAGGTCGTCGCCACGCTGGAGGTTCTCGGGCGAATCGAACGCGTCGAGTCGGCGTGCTATTCGGCTGAGGAAGAGGCGATGATCCGTCGTCGGCTTCATGATCTCGGGTATCTTTAGGGATTCTAGCAAAACCGAGCCGCGGGCTTCAGCCCGCGCGGTCTCTCGCCGTTTGATACGTTGCGAATGTCGAAGGATCCGCCATGCGAAATCGGGAATTGCTCTCGTTGCGCGTGGCATCGCAAGGCACGGCGGCCCGTAGTAGGATCACTGGCCGTATCGTTCAGATGGCGGCCTCTTGAAGAAGTCGTTCTCCTCCGAAAAAGTATCGGCCGCCCCCCCGTGGCGACCGTGCAATACCCAAGAACGTGGGTCGACGGCACCGCATGAATCCAGGCTTGGGCGAGTGGCGGAATGGCAGACGCTGGGGACTTAAAATCCCCTGGGGTAATACCCCGTGCGGGTTCGATTCCCGCCTCGCCTAGTCTTCTCGTGTAGTGGTTTGCGGGCATTCGCCCGTCGCTCCCGCTCATCGACGACCGGCACGCTTTGTACGCTATTTGTACGATTCGCGCGCGGCCGGCCAGCGCCTGAACACGCAATCCGTCACTACGGCAATGTAGCCCCAAGCCAGGTTTCACCTCCGTATGGACTCTTGTTGAGCAGATTGATAACGCGTAGCACGTCGTTGAGGTTCGTGATGCCGCTTCGGTCGGTGTCGGTCTGATACGATGGCGGCATGGGATCGATGACGCCGTTGAGGGCATCGACGAGGAAGAGCACGTCGTTCGTGCCGCTGTACTTGTCGTTGTTCACATCGGCCGGGAGGTAGCCGATGCGCGTGACCGCGCCGGTTGGCCAGTGGGTGATCGTTGTCCAGGCCTGTGTCGGAATGAAGCCGTCGAAGTGGACGGTGGCCGTGTTGCCATCCACAGTCACATTGGTCACGGTCGGCGCGTCGCCCGGCGGACTGATGACGACCGCGAAGTCTTCGGCGTTCATCTCGCCCGGCGGTTCATCGAACGTCATCGCAATCGAATCCCAACCCGCAGGGTCGCTGCCGTCCGGCGCCGATGGTTGACGCGCGTCGATTGCACCACAGGGCGGGTCGGTGGGGACCGGGTTAATACCGAATAGGTACGCCGATGGGGAGACGATCATTGCCAGGTTTCCACTGATGGACACTGAAGAGCCGAAGCCGTCGCTTGCTGCTGCGTCGGACGCGGTGAGCTTCTGCTCTTCGACCCACGTGCTTCCGTTGAAGCGGTACACAAATGCTGACCCGGAATCGATTTTCCCGTCGTCGTCAGAAGGCGATCCGACCACGGCCACATCGCCATGGAGGGACACTGAGAACCCGAACTGATCACCTTCGGCCGTGTCGGTCGCGGTCAGCTTGGCGCCCTCGTTGACTCGACACTGCCCGTCGGCATGCTGGATCGGGAGGACTGAAACCAGAGAAAGCGACCCGAGCAATGGTTGCAAAAGTGACAGCCTCATATCTAACCTCCAACGTTATTTG
>JADFHG010000092.1 GCA_022567365.1 Planctomycetota bacterium
GTTGCTCGGATTGGGTGGTGGAAGCTACCTGCCGGAGGTGCGATACCCTACGGCCGAAACGCCGCGAGCGATCCAGTGCGTTGACATCACGGAGGACGGCATCTTTGATCTTGTTCTTGCCCACCAGTCATCCTCCGAAGTGGGCGTCCTGATCGGCGTTGGCGACGGTACGTTTAGCGCCAAACCCCGGTTCACCGTCGGGTCCCAACCGCAGGATCTTGCGCTATGCGACATTGACGAAGACGGACATCTGGACGTGGTGACGGCAAACGGAGGGACCATGTCCATCCTGTTCGGTTTCGGCAACGGGTTCTTTCTCCCACAGGTGTCGTTGGGTTTTTCGGCAAGTCGAGTGGCATGCGTTGACATGAATCACGACGAACACGTTGATCTGGTGACAACGATTAGCTCCGCGATACGCATCCGGCGCGGAAATGGCGATGGGTCGTTTCAGGATCCATTCTCGATTAGCGCCCCATCGAATACGATAACCGGCCTTGCTGTCGCAGCAATTGACGGTGACGACGACCTCGATGTCGTAGTAGTGAGCGAGATCACGGAGAAGTGGTTTGCATTTCGCGGGCTTGGGGATGGCACACTCGTTTTCCTTGATTCATATAACGCGGGAGATGATTCAACCTCGATCTTCGTCGTCGATGTCGATCTCGACGACAATGTTGATATTGTCGTGCCGAACCGCGGCGACGACGACCTGTCCATCTTCCTCGGCAATGGTGATGGGACATTCGCCGAGCAGGAACGGTTTGGTGTCGGGGAGAACCCGTACATGGCCATTGCGGGCGACGTGGACAACGACGGCGACGACGATCTGATCGTGGTCAACGCGGCATCGGGGAGCGTGTCCGTATTGTTCAACACGGCGATCGAGCCGCTGGACCCGGACGATTTCGACGGTGACGGGGTCGTGGACAAGTTGGACAACTGCCCCGAGGTCCCAAACCCCGACCAGGCGGATTTTGACGGCGACGAATTGGGCGATGCGTGCGACCCGGACATTGACGATGATGGTGTGGCCAATGGTGCGGACGTATGCGACTTCACACCGCCGGGCGCCCCCATCCAACCGGACGGCGGTCTTCGCAGCGACGTGGACGGCGACTGCGACGTTGACCTCGCCGACTTCGCGATCATGCAATCGGAGTTGACCGGCGTCGGGGGGTAGGATTCGAGTTGCCATGGACGAGCAAGCGTTCGTGTGCAAACGACCATGAACGGCCGCCACGGGGGGCGGCCGCTACGCATACGTGCCCGTACTCGATCGTGCGACGCCCTTGATTTCCCAGCACCGCGCGGGCTGAAGCCCGCGGCTCGGTTTTGGCGCGGAATCCCGCAGGGTCGCTTGCAATCAAACTCCCGCCGGCGTCGCGATCTCCATCCACATCGTGCCGGAACACCCCACCGCCGTCTTGCTACAAACCCCCATCGTCAACCTCGGGGATGGGTTTCTTGCCGCCGTTCATGAATAGCTCGAACTCGAGGTCCGCCTCTTCCGTCGCCCAGGGCTTATAGTCCGGGTGGTCCGGGTCGGTCTCGACGATGAGCTGCTGGGAGAAAGTCTCGCCGTCGACGTGTAGCGCCACGAGGTAGGTACCCGACGGGACGAGTCGCCCGCGGTTGCCTCGGAAACCGCGACCGCGACCCTCACCCCCTCGACGGGCCCCGGCGCGCCGCGGCTGCGCCTTTCGCCTGAGATCCCAATTGACGCGGTGAAGGCCGGGCTCGGTCTTGCCTTCGATCTCGCGGATGGTCTTGCCCGCAAGGTCGGTAATCTCGATCTTGACCTCGGCCGCCGCACCGTCGAGGGCATAGAAGATGTCGGCGCCGGACGTCGGATTCTCGCCGATGAAGCGCCGGGCGCCCACGCCGCCGCGGGTCGGTTCGCGTCGCCAGTAGACGGCCGAACTGGGCTTGAACAGGTGGACGTCATTCTCGATGACAGCCTTTGTCATCTGCCGGAGCGGCGCGACGTCGAGCACCCAGAGGCTCCGGCCGTGCGTCGCCGCCACGATCTCGCCCGCCGTCGGGTGAATCGCGAACTCGTGCACGGCGACCGTGGGGAAATTGCCGCTGAACTTGGACCAGCTCTTGGCCCGATCGATACTGACCCAGGCGCCGAACTCGACGCCGAGATAGAGAATGTCCTGGTTCTCGATGTCTTCGCGGATCACACGGGTCGTACCCGCCGACGTGGGCAGGTTCGCGCGGATCGATCGCCAGGTCTTGCCATAGTCCTCGCTCGCGAAGATGTAGGGTTCGTCGTCGTTGGAGCGGTGGGCATCGAGCGTCACGTAGACGCGCCCGGCCTCGAACCGCGACGCCTCGATCGAGCTGACCCATCGCGGCCCGGGCAGAAGCTCGGTCAGCGGTTTGGCCTCGACATCCTTCGCTTCTCCCTCGACCACAGCCGCACCGACCGACGCAGCCGCTTTCGTTCGAGTGGCTTTGAAGTCGAATCCGAACATGCCGTCGCCCACGTCGGCATCGCCGGTCATGCCGGACTCGGTAACCTTGGCGCGGAAATCGACGTTGAAGCGGCCGGTGTCGAACACGATGGAAAGACGGCCCGTCTCCCGGTCGAACCGCCCGCTCGTCGTTTCGCCGTCGCTGTATTGCGAGGAATACGTTCCGCTGACGCTGCCGTCCGCCGCGAGGGTAAGGGTCATGAAGAACTCTCCACCGCCTCCCTCTTCGGAGAGCCTCTGCGCGGTCCACTCGCCGGAGATGGGGTCATCCTCGGGGGGGGCGACTGCTTTCGCCGCGGTTGGGGGTGGCGGCGTCTTGTCGACATCGGATTCCTCGGGCGCCGCGGATTCCACGGGCGCAGCGGCTTCCGCCGGCGCCGCGGGTTTCTCCGCGACGATCGACGGCTTAGGCTCCGCATCCACTTCCGTCTCGGGCGCGGCGTCCGTGGTTTTCGGTTCTACCGGGGGCTTTGCTTTCGCGTCGGTGTCCGATGCCGTTTCTTCGGCGGACGTTTGAGTTGATTTCGGGTCTGCGGCTGGTGGTTTCTTGGAACGCACTACTTCGAGCAGCCGCGCCGATGCGAGAATCGTGCGGCGCACGGAATCCTGCAGGATCTCTGTGGCATTGCTCGCCGCGCGATCGGCCGCATTGCCGCCGCGCTGGTCGTCTCTCACACCGTTTCGCTCGCTGGTCGCACCGTTGGCAAGATCGCTACCGGCGTTGGCGACGGGCGGCTCGCGCGATTCGCCGCCGCGCGGTCGCCCTCGGCGGTTGCCTCTGCGCGCAGGCGGGGCCTTCAACTCATCTTCATCGACCACGCCGTCTTTGTTTTTGTCGAGACGGTCGAAGAACCGCTGCATCCGCTCGGACACCTCGCTCTGTTGAATCTTACCGTCGCCGTTGGCGTCCAGCTCCTTGAGGAGTTTGAGCAGGCGACCGCGACGCCCGCTGCCGCGTTGACGTGCACCGTCGCGGTCGCGGCGCGCACCCCGGTCGCCGCTTCGCCGACGTTTCGATCGATCCGTCGTCGGCTCGGGCGGTTTCGCTTCGGCCTTTGCGTCGGACTTGTCGGAAGACTCGGGTTTTTCGACGGACTCGGCTTTGTCGGCTGACTCACCCTTGTCCTTCGCCTCGGCCTTTTCTTCGGCGGTCTTTTCTTCCACGTCCTTCTCTTCGTCATCGCCATCCTCCGGTTCGTCGTCGGGGAAGTCGATGATCTTTGTCCATTCGTGCCCGCCGTTTCGCGTGCCCCACATCGCGCCGTCGTTCGTGCCGACGTACAACACGTCGGAGTCGAGCGGCGATTCCGAGAGCGCCGTCGCAGCTCCCTTGCTCGTCCGCGTGATCTCGGGCGAAATCGTCTTGACGTCTCGGCCGCGGTCGAGCGATCGAAACACATAGTTGCCGGCCGAATAGTGGATCCGTGAATTGTGGTTCGAGAGCAAGAAGGGTGTCTTCCAATTGAACCGGTAGCGCTGCCGCCGTTCGCCCCTGGGGCCGGCCTGTTCCCGTCCGCCGGGTGGGCCGGTGCCGGCGCTATCCCCGGCGCTACCGCTACCGCGTCCGCTGCCGCGTTCGCGACGCGCGCCGGCACGACCTCCTGCAGCGGGGCCTCCTCGGCCTCCGGATTGCGCGCGAGCCCGTCCGGATGGTCCGCCCGAGACCGATTCTCCGCGCGCCCCGGGCTGCCCTCGACCGCCGCGCGGCGCCCTCGGTCGAATGAAACCGCGCTCACCCGTGCGCAGGTTGAGTCGCCCCATGCCTCCGTTTTGACTCTCGAAGTAGACGAGGTCTGGATCCTCGCGATCGGTCAGGCAAATGAAACCGTCGCCGCCGCCGATGCGGAACCAATCTTGGTTGATCGGCCCGCTGCCATGGCGCGAGCGACTGGGACCGCCCCAGCTCCCGTTGTCCTGCAGTCCGCCATACACGCGGTAGTTCCGCCGCGAATCGACCGTCACGTGATAGAACTGACCGATCGCGACGTGGCTGAGGGTGTCCCACTTTTCCATCCGGTCATACGTGACGTGAATCCCGCCGTCGTTGCCGACGATCATGTGCCGACCGTCCTTGGGGTCGATCCAAAGCGCGTGATGGTCAACGTGTATGCCGCGCCCGCCGTCCGACGTGAAGGTCTCGCCGCCGTCCTTTGATCGATAGAGCTGCGTGCCCAGCACGTAGATGTGCTTGTCGTCGCGCGGATCGACACGAATCTGGCTGTAGTACATGGGCCGTGGGTTGACGCTGTTGATTCTCGTCCAGGTGTCGCCGCCGTCGGTGGATTTGTATACGCCGCCGTATTTGTGACCGTCCGGTCCCTGCTGTTCCTGCACGTTCTCGCGCTGTCCACCGAGTCCGATGTCGAACGGGCTGCGTCGCCGTCGTCGTCGATTCGAATCGCCGTTATCTTCCTGCCGATCCGGCGCCTTGTTGAACGTTACCTCGGCGAGCACGCTTTTTCGGTCGCGCGAGACTTCGATCTCCGTCTTGTCGCCGGCCATGTGTTTGCGAATCTCCGACGTCAGATCTCGGTAGGAGTGTACGGTTTTGCCGCCGACGGCGATGACGATATCACCCTTCTTGAGATCCGCCTTTTCAGCCGGTCCGTCCTTGGTGACGTCGGTCAGCCGCGCACCGACGTCGGCATCCTCTCCGGTGATGCCCATGTACGCAGCGTCCTCCGGTTGTTTGCCGACGAGTTCGGATTCGAGCACGACGTAGACGGTGTTCGGATCCTTGCGGTAGTAATCGATGCCGATACGTCCGAGCTTGCCCGCGGGAAGGCCCTCGGTGAGCTTCATCCACGTCTTGCCACCGTTCGTCGTTTTGTAGAGCGCGCTCCCCTCGCCTTGCTTCGTGGCCGGATCGTTCGAGTCAAACCCGTCGCGCATCCGCTCGTACGTCGCGACGATCAGCGTATCGGGATCGTCCGGGTTGATCTGCACGTCGACGACACCGGTCTTGTCGTCGATGTATAGCATCTTCTCCCACGTCTCGCCGGCGTCGGTGGTCTTGTACAGGCCTCGCTCTTCGTTCGGTCCCCACAACCGGCCCAGCGCGCCGACGTAGACGATATTCGGATCGATCGGGTGGATCGCGACCCGGCCGATTTGAAACGACTTCTTCAGCCCCATGTTCTTGAAGGTCTTGCCGCCGTCGACCGACTTGTACACACCGTCGCCCCAGGAAACGCTGTTGCGCGGGTTGGCCTCGCCCGTACCGACCCACACGATGTTCTTGTCCGTCTGGGCCACCGCGACGCTGCCGATCGACACCGTGCTTTCGTGGTCGAACTGGTGCTCGAACGTAACGCCGTTGTTGATTGTCTTGAGCAGTCCGCCCGAAGCGCTCGCGATCCAAAACACCCACGGATCCTTTTCGTATACGGCGATATCCGTGATTCTCCCGCTCATGTTGGCGGGACCGATGCTACGCCACTTCAGCGCGCCGACCCACTCGTCCGGCAGCAGCGGTTTGATATTCGATCGGGGTTCGGGTTGCCGCGCGGCGGGTGCCTCCGCGACGGGTGTCTCCGTTTCGCCGGGCGGATCCGCCTCTTCGGTCGCGGGTTGTTCCTCCTTCGGCGGTTCCGTTGGTGTCACTTCTTCGGCACCGACCGGGACCGAATCGGTTGTCGCCGGCTCCTGTTTCTCCTGCGTCCCGGTCGACGGCGCCGACTTTGGCGCGTCCTTTTTCTCCTGCACGAGTGCGCTCGTCGGCGAAGTCTGACCGGACGTCAACAACAAACAAACGGCCAATGCGAAAAGTGCGTGCCCGAGCTTGTCACGTGTCATGGTGAAACCCCCTTGTTTTCGTTCCGATCCTGATTCCGCGTGTCGTCGCGTCGCATCCAAGTTCAACCGGGCAACCGACGCCATTTAGCGGTGCCCGGATCGGCGCGAACGGTCGGCGTCGAGGGTGCAGTATAGCAAATCCGATAACCTGTACGCAAAGACGTTTCGCCGTGCGCGCCTACCGAGTTTTCCGCCGGATTCCATCGTGAGGCGGCCTTTTCCCGCACCCTGCGGCGTTTGACGACGATTCACGCAAATCAGTGTCGCTTGCCGATGAGCGTCCATTTCGTTACAATCGGTCCGCTGGGTTGCGGCACGCGAACCGTGGGGCGACCGGCAAGCCGCCCCATGCCTTTCGCTCGACATTCAAACCGCGCAAGGGTGCGCAGGCGGAGGCAAAAGTGGGTCAACGATCAATCATCATCGGCGTGTGCGCGATCGGTTCCTTCGTCGGCCAATCGGCCCTGGGTGCCCAAGCCGGTGAAGATGGTGAAACGCGCGTCGTGCGTGCAGGACCGCGGTACGTGGGCAAGGACGGAGAACCCATTACACGGCTTGGCGCGCATGACGCCCGGCGAGACCCCGAGGGGCCACCCGCCGGAGGAATCATGTGTCCCGGCACCATGACCCTGGTATCGCCGCCCACCGATATCGTCGACGCGCGGCAACCGTTTCCCCCGACCGGCGGTCCGCTCGAAGGGTTCGGCACGTTTGACGAACCAATCGTGATCATGCTCGAGCAGTCCGGCGTGGACATCGCCTGTTTTTCGCTCTGTGAATCGGGCAACGGTCAGAGCGACTGCTGCTTTCCGAACGGCGATCCCGGCTGCGAGGACGCCGAGTGTGAGAAAATCGTGTGCGCTGAGGACGGCTTCTGCTGCAGCGTGGAGTGGGACGGCGCTTGTGCGGGGACGGCCGAAGAGCTCTGCGGTGATCTGTGTGCCATCTCGTACGAACCGAACTTCATCCAAACCGTTGTCGACGACAACAATGGGGTCTTCTCGTTTACCCTGACACACGCCGTCACACCAAACGAATCGACCACGCTCATGTATGCCGACGGGAGCACGATCACGATCATCAGCCATCCGGGAAACGTCGCCGCCGCCCCCTTCATCACCGCAAGCGGCCTACTCATGCTCATCGACATGCTAAACGGCGTCTTGCAGCCGCCGTTCGGTTTGTACAGCGTCGACGTCGACCGAAGCGGCGCACTCAATGCCAGCGACGTGCTCCGCGTGATCGACCTGCTCAACGGCGCCGGCGCGTTTCCGAAACAGCTCGGCACGACCCTGCCGGGGCTTGGCATATGCGGCGAAACCCCGACCGACAACAACGGCTCGTGCTGCGAACCCGCGGCCAACCCGCCGGCCGTCGGGTGCAACGAGCACCTATGCGAAGAGGCCATCTGCTCAGGCGACCCCTTCTGCTGCACGGTCAACTGGGATCAGTCTTGCGCCGAACAGGCCGTGGACAACGATTTCTGCGCTTGCGGATGATGCGCATGTTACGATCGAGATTGGCGTGGGCAATGACGATCTTTGCCTACGTGGCAGGGGTCGCGCAGGCTGGAGTGATTTCGTTCGTCAACGACTTCGAGGGGTGGCTCGAGGCCGCCGGGGACGTGGTGCAGGAGATCGACTTTGAGACCTTGCTGAACGGCAATCCGAGTCATGTCGGGTTCCCGATCACGGAACACTCCAATTACACCGATCAGGGTGTGACGTTCTCCGCAGTCCCGACCGACATCGACGTAGTTCTCTTTTTCGGGGGTAACGATATCAGCGGTTACAGTCTCGGGACGGAGGGAGACTCGCTCGAGATTGGCATCGTGTCCCCGTTCGTCGAGCCGGCGTTCGCTGCGGGGGCGTTCTTCCCAGCCATTACCACTTTTCAATATTCACTGAAGATGGAGTTCTGTTGGGTGAGGAAATGGGATCGAAGTTCCCTGATCCCCAGGGATTTGTCGGTTTCGTCTCCGACGTCCCGATCGCCTTTACGTTGAACACGCGCGACAGTTCGTTTGAGGGCATTCACTCGCACGAGTTCGTCCCAGTTTCCGAGCCCGGCACTTTGGCGCTGTTCGGGCTAGCCGCCTTGGCGGTTATTCGCCGCCGTCAACAGAGAATTTCATTTCTGGTCGCACCGGGCCGGGCGGGTCTGAACGTTCAAATATGAGGACATGAATGATCGGCTGCGCGCTGGCGGAGCGAGCGACCGTGTCTCTGGACCTAATACAAACAAATCCTCTACATAATGATTGGAGAAAGCCAAGCGCTGTGAGCAGAATCCGGATGCCGCCTGCCGGGGCTAATGTCAGCGTTCGACGTTTGCGGATTGTCTTGCGCTCCAGTTTGGTTCCCGGGTCCGATAATGAGGTGATGGGCCTCTGACCCCTTGCCGCCGCGAGTCGGCCTGCCGGTCCAACGCAAACGCCCGCTGCCAGTTTGTCTTTGACTCGCGCGCGACCGTTTGGTATTCTGATGGTTATGGGTCGCTTCGTGCCGGAATCCGTTCTGGCCTGAGGCATGCAAACACAAGGGATAGGGTGGCAGCGGTGCGGCACCGCGCCGAGGTGGAGGAATTAGGCCATGAATCGGAACGGAATCGTTGCAGGTTTGTTTTCATCGGGTTTCGGCTTGGCGATGACGTCCCTGGCATTTGCCCAGGGTGCGCCAGCCAGGGTTGAGATTTGCCACGTGTCACCATCCGGCGTGGCGCACACGCTTTCGGTGACTGTGCAGGTTGCCCAGAACCATCTTGGCAATCACACGGAGGATACACTTGGCCCGTGTCCGTCCGGGTGCGAATCCGATTCCGCATGCGACGATGGCGATCTTTGCACCAATGACAATTGTCTGGCCAACGGCGTTTGTCACTACACGCCGGTGAGTGCGGGAGCCTGTAGCGACGCCAACGCCTGCACTGCAGACTCATGCGATCCGCAGATCGGGTGCGTGAACACGCCGCTCGCAGGGAACAATTGCAGCGACGGTAATGCTTGTACCAGCAATGACGTCTGCCAAGCGGATGGTACCTGTGGCGGGTCGAGCGTTCCGGGGTGCTGTATTCACGATTCAGATTGCGACGACAACGACGCCTGCACCATCGACGATTGCCAAAGCCAAATGTGTGTGAATACGCCCATGTTGTGCGATGACGGTGACCCGTGTACGGCCGACCTGTGCGTCGCGGGTGTTTGCGAGGCACCGCTAGTAGCTTGTAATGACGCGAATCCTTGTACCGACGACGCCTGCGATCCTGCAAACGGCAGTTGCGTGTTCACCGGAAACGACGCGAACTCCTGCAATGACGGTGACGCATGCACGACCGCCGACACGTGCTCGGGCGGGGCGTGCGTCGGAGGGACTGCGCCGGATTGCGACGACGGCAACGGGTGCACGGATGATTCGTGCGATCCGGCTAGCGGCTGCGTCAATGCGGACAACACCGCTTCCTGCGACGACGGCAACGCTTGCACGACAGCGGACACTTGCGCCG
>JADFHG010000093.1 GCA_022567365.1 Planctomycetota bacterium
CGCTCGAACCCGGCTGCGAACCCTTCGACTTCAACGCCGACGGGGCGATAGACCTCCGCGACGCGGCCGGTTTTCAACGGGCGTTTATGGAATTCCAGACCGCTCCCTGACGGTCGCGGTTCGGATAAATCCGTAAGACCGCGCAAGCTGAAGCATGCGGCTCAGCGCGGGGCGCGGTTCGGATAAGTCCGTAACATCGCGCAAGCTGAAGCATGCGGCTCAGTGCGGCCCGCGGGTCGGTTGACACAGTGACATCGCGCAAGCTGAAGCATGCGGCTCAGCGCGGGGCGCGGTTCGGATGAGTCCGTAACACCGCGCGGGCTGAAGCCCGCGGCTCGGGTTTGTTCGCTTGCGCGGCGGATCCTGTTTGATGGTCACCGGAATCACGATCTAGCGACGTGGATCGAACGCCCGCTCGCGCGCGGCCAACGCCCGTGCGATCAACTCTTCAGAAGTGGGTTGCACTTCCGGGTCGAGCTTGAATTGCCGCGTATGCGTGTCGTGCAGATGCCCCGGCCAGAGCACTTCAGCGAAGAAATCAAACGGAATGACCTGATACCAAGGCGGATCGATCTTCCAATGGGTCTTGAGGGTCTTGTAGCCCTCCTTCCGCACGATGACGTCATAATCCCCGTACCAGAGGAAGTCGGTGGAGACCTCGCTACGGCCGATTTCCTCGTCGTTAAGGTATACGAGGGCCTGCGGGGGATCGGTGGTGATGATCATGGTGCGGCGCACGCAACCACCGGACAGACTCGCACCGATCACGACTGCGACGACAAGCGTTCTCAACGGCGTTCGGTTCATGTGTTCGGTAGCTCGCAAATCTCTGCTTCGGGTTCTTGCGTATCCAGCAGCGCGACGGTGCATCGGCCGCCCACCCACCCGCAGCACTCGCCGGGGTTGAGGTAGAGCTTACCATCCCTCGTCTGATTGACCACCTCGTGGGTGTGCCCGCTGATCACGATTTCGGCCTTCTCGATGTCCTCGGGGGCGCACCAGTCGATGAAATGATGAACCAGAACGCGGCGACCGCCCAGTTCGACAAAGAGCGGTCCATCCTGGATTCGCGGCAAGACCTCCTTCAGACCCGTCCGCTCGCCGTCGTTGTTGCCGTAGATTACGTGCAGCGGTCCGGAAAACTCCCGAAGTGCCCGTGCGGCAAAGGGAGCGACGAGATCGCCGGCGTGGATGACGGCATCGACCTTGCGGCGCGCGAACAGCGCCAAGGCCGATCGGATCGTCGGCAAGCGGTCGTGGGTGTCGGACATGACGCCGATCAGCATGGTTGCGCGACCCGCCTATGTCCGCCCATACAGGTAATCCTGCAGGTACTCGATGGTCGCTTGCTGATCGACGACTTCGCGGGCCAATATGTCGCCGGCCGATATGATCCCGTAAAGCATCCCTTCCTCGACGACGGGCAAGTGACGGATACGCTTTGTGGTCATCATCGCGCGGCATTCCGCGATCGTTGTGTCACGACGGCACACGGCCATCGGCGAGGTCATGACGCTTTCCACAATGGTGTCGGACGGCGCGCGCTGCTCGGCCACGACACGACAGAGAATGTCGCGCTCGGTGAAAATGCCGACCACGCGATCCCCGTTGACCACCACGACGGCGCCGATGTGGCGTTCGTTCATGACTCCGGCCGCATCCAATACCGACGCGTCGTGGCGGATGGTCGCGACGTCGGTCCCCTTACGATCCAGGATGCTCTGTATTGTGGGCATGGCGGGTATCTCCGCAGGCTTCAACTCGTTCGACCCGGAATCCAAGGCGCGGCAAGCCACCCGGGTCATACCGTCTTTGCACACTCGAGGACGTGACGCCAAAGGGAGTGTGTTTCAGTTTCATCGACGCGCAGCGCTGCTTTGGGCGGATCACCGAATGCACACGCCTCTTCCAGCGAACCAAACGCCTGCGCGCATTCTCGGCGATTCGCGGTCGCGGTCAAGAGCGCGATCGCGATTCGCGACGCCAAATTGACGACGAAACGGTGAACGGAGCCGGATACGGACCGTGCGGGCGGCGCGCGAAGCGGGCCGGAGTGTACAGATTCTCGTTGCAGGGGGGCCGTGGAGTACCGGCCAATAGCCAATTGCTGTCCGGCACGGGAAGCGTTGGGCCAAACCGCACGCGCTGCGGACGCGCTGGTGCTGCATCGATGTCAGTGCGAACTCGCCGCCAGGCTGTTGACCCGGGCAGCCCGTGTCCTTTGGCAATCGGGGGAGGCGATGATATCCACTCTGGGCCATGCCCCGGCATCTTCGCGGCATGCCGTATAGTGTGCCCATCTTCGTTGGCACAACATGGCGATTCATCCCTGCCTTTGGCAGCCTGTTGAACAACTGTGTGGGACCAACCCCGCAAGCGGGCTGGCCCGCGGCCGGTCAAACGCCGCAGTCGGGCCGAAGACGACCGACTGCGGGCCAGCCCGCTTGCGGGGTCGGTCCCACAAGGAGGTCGTTCCTCAAGAGGCTGCGATCTCAGCGGGATTCATGCCACTACGTCGGCAGTCCATTGCGAAGGACGAATTCCATCGCGTCGCAGAATCGGTCGAGTTCGCCAAGCGTCGTGTACACGCTCGGCGAGACACGGATGCCCTCGAACTCGTCGTGCTTGATCGAGGTCGTGAGTATCCGATGCTCTTTCCATAGCCAGCCGTTGATCTTGCCGGAGTCGATGCCCTCGATCTCGACGGTGGCAATCCCACATGCGAAACCGGGTTTGAGGCTCGTGTGCAGACGAACGCCTTCGTGCTCGAGCAATCGCCGCGCCCAATAGTCACGCAGATACGTGAGCCGCGCTTGCTTTCTCGCCGCGCCGATCCCCTGATGAAAGGTGAGCGCTTCGCCGATCGCGAGGTAGTTGGCGGCCGGGTGAGTACCGATTTCCTCGAACTTGCGGATGTCGTCGTCCATTTTCTCGGCCGCGGCCATCAGCGGCCAGAGATCGCCGATCCGCTCGCGACGCACGTAGAGCATGCCCGTACCGTGCGGGGCGAACAGCCACTTGTGCAAACTGGCACCATAGTAGTCGCAATCGAGGTCGGAGAGTTTGAATTCGAGATGAGCCAGTGCGTGTGCCCCGTCCACGATGACCGGGACGCCATGCCCGCGGGCCATCGCCACGACCTCGCGCACCGGGAGGATTTGCCCGGTGAGGTTGATGACGTGGCACATCAGGATGACTTTGGTCTTCGGGGTGATGTGCTTCTCGAAAAGAGAGACGATCTCGTTGGGGTCTTCCGCGGGGACCGGAATGGAGAATTGTTTCAGCACGATCCCCTCGCGACGCTCGCGCTGCTCGAACGTCGTGATCATCCGGGGGTAGTCCTGATTCGTCGTGAGGATCTCGTCCCCCTTCTCGAGGTCCATTCCGAACTGGCAGATCTGCAGGCTCTCCGAAGCGTTGCGGGTGAAGGCGATCTCTTCCGCGTCGCAACCGAAGATCGCCGCGAAGCGCTGCCTGACGGCTTCGCGTTGGGGTTCGAGCACCCGCCACATGGTGTACGGCGGTGCGGTGTTCGAGTAGTCGAGGTGGCGTTTCATCGCTTCCTGCACGATACGCGGGGAAGGGCTCACGCCGCCGTTGTTGAGGTTGACCAACGAGCGGTCGACGGTAAACGCCTGGCTGAGTTGGAACCAAAGGTTTTCGTCGCATACGGCGTTTTCCGCGGAACCACCGCGACGCGAGAGATCGTCCAGGGCTTCGCTCGCGCGAGCAAGGCCCGGGGCTGAGATTCGGAATCCCGCCGCGAGGGCGATCGTTGAAGCGGCCGGTACGCTCATCGCGCCGAGGAATTCACGTCGATTTACCATTGTTTTCCACCTTACAATCCGCACCTGATCTTGGTGCTCAGCATTACGCCTGCAATTCCGAGGCCCACGACACCGCGCCGAGCGGCGGGCTTCAGCCCGCGCGATCAACCCGCCATAGCTAACCGCCTGTTGAAGAAGTATGTGGGACCGACTTTCTAGTCGGTCAAACGCCGCTGAGGGGCCGAAAACGACCGACTGGAAAGTCGGTCCCACAAGACATCCTGTTTTTCAACAGGCTGCTAAACAAGGCACGTCGCGCAATCGATCTCCAACTTGGCGCCCGGTACGACCAACTCGGTGACGACGACGGTCGATCGCGCGGGCGGATCCGTCGGGAAGAACTCGACGAACAACTTGTTCATCGTCGGGAAGTCGCGAACGTCGGTCAAAAAGCACGTACACTTCATTACTTTGTCCATCGTGGATCCCGCGGCTTCGACGGACGCCTTCAAGTTCTCCAACGCCTGTCGGCATTGCGGTTCGAAGTCGGCCGACGCGATCTCCCCCCGGTTCGGTTTTCGCCCAACGACGCCCGCGACAAAGACGACGCCGTTGAACTCGACCGCTCTGGAAAACGGAGCACTAGGGTCGCCCCGTGTCACTCGCCTGCCCGCGGACGCCGTCGCGGCGGAGGCCACCGCCGCCGATCCGCCCACCGCCACAATCGCCGCGCCGGCTGCGGTGGTCTTGCCCAGGAACGCTCTCCTTGAATTCGCTTGCTTGTTCACTTGCCATCTCCTGTGTGTTGGATGTCCGCTCATTCTACAGCTTGGTCGTGCAAATCGGGACCGAAGCCGTGCTAGATTGACAGCGCTAGCGACGTCCTTGGCGAACTTCGTGTCAACCTGAGCCGCATGCTTCAGCTTGCGCGGACGTTCGTACGAGAATCAACGTTGCACCAAGATTCGTAGCACCGCGCGGGCTGAAGCCCGCGGCTCGGCGCTCCTCGCCAATCGAGCGCTGTCATACCAATCAAGACCACCCTGCGCAGGCAACTGTGCCCTCGGAAGATCGGTAGGGCACGAAGGAGGCCCGGCTGGACGACTGGGCCGATTACCAAATCGCGGCGTTCAACCACCCTCGCCGTGCTCCAATTCCTCCACCCGACGCGAAAGTTCGCGCACTTGTTTGATCAGATCCGGTAGCTTGCGCAAGGCCACCTCCCGTCTCCCGAATTGGACCGCGCCGATCGCGGGGCTCCCCCTTACCGTCTGCCCGTTCGGGACGTCGGCTAGGACAGCCGAGCCGCCGGCGACCTGGACCCCGTCCCCGATCTTGCGATGATCGCTAACGCCGACCTGCCCCGAAAGGAACACGTGCCGACCGAGAACCGACGAACCGGCGACACCGCTCTGCCCCACGAGGATGCAATGCTCGCCGATCTTCACGTTGTGGGCCACTTGCACGAGATTGTCGATCTTCGTGCCGCGACCGATCCGGGTCACACCGCTCCGAGCACGGTCGATCGTCGTGTTTGCCCCGATCTCGACGTCGTCCTCGATAGCCACAGTGCCGATCTGCGGGATCTTCCTATGCGCGCCATCGCGTTGTAGGTAGCTGAACCCGTCGGCGCCGATTGTGGCATTCGGGTGGATCACGACGCGGTCACCGATCGTTGTACCTTCCCGAACCACGACATTCGGCCAGAGCGCGCAGTCACGCCCGATAACCGTATTCATACCCACGAAGACGCCCGGATAGAGCTGGGTGCCCTCGCCGATTCGCACACCGGCTCCAATGTATACGTGCGCGCCGACGGCGGCACCGTCCACGACGGCTCCGGGTTCGATGATCGCGCTCGCGTGGACCCCCGGCGGAACGACGTCGCGAGGCGGCGCCAGGAATGCGAGCACCTTACATACCGCCGAATCCGGGTCGTGGACCTTGATGACGATCCGCCCCTCGGGTGCGGCGCAGTCCGTGGGGATGAGCACGACGCCGGCTCTCGAATTCGCGACGCGGGGCAGGATTTCGGGCGAGGCGACCCATGTGACATCGTCCGCACCGGCGTCTTCGATCGTAGCGACGCCGCGAATGACGCAATCACCGTCGCCTTCGAGCACACCTCCAACCCGGCTTGCCAATCCGCTCGCGGTAATTGTTCGCGGTTCGTCGGGTATCATGGTGTATTCCGCGTGTGCCGGGGAAGCAACCGCCACGGCCTCGCCCTCGTCATGCCGCAGCGCCCCCGCCCAACGTCTTCATACGTCACCGCACCGGCACATGCAAGACTTGCCTCCCGGCAACGCGGTCGCGATCTCACGCGCCAACGATCCAGGGGGCGTCCAAGCACGGTCCGCACCGAAAACTCGCGAATATCCGGGCGTCAGCGTTGCCGGCGGGGAGTGGGTTGTGGATGGGCCGCAGGTTTCCTTCCCCGCGGCGGGTGCCGAGCGGGTGCCTGCGGTGCCCTTCGAGTCTACTGATCCAGGCAAACCGCGCCTTGCCACCCACGGCGCCACGCATCCGCCGTGCACGCACGCTACCGCCAGGCGGATCTGGCACCCCTCTTGGGATGCCCTTCCCCACGACCGCGCGGTGATTGCGGGCGTTGACGTCGCACCCGAGCCCCGCTAGAATAACCGACGCTGGTGGTGAGATTCGCGCGGACGCCAAGACGGCGGCGCGGTCTCATCATGGATACCTGAAGTCCCAATCCTTTTTTGGAGAGGATTCGCCGATGCACCGTGGTTTCCGTGCTGTGGTCGTTACGTGCCTTCTTGCCGCGTTTGGCTCGCTTGTGAGCGGGTGTGCGACGTTCACGCAATCACCCCACGAACACTCCGCGCAATGGTCGAGAATAAGCAGGGCCGATAATCTCGGACTCGTCGAGGACATCGATCTCCTGCTCATGACGGATCGCAACAGCCGCCTCACAAAGTGGCACGACCGGTAGCGATCGTCGCCGTCCAACCGCTGGGCCTTGCGGCACGCGCGGGTGTTTCGCGCATGGGCGCCCCCAAACCGGCGCGTGCGGACAAGGATCCGCCTGATGCGGCGAGCGCGCCGCCGTCCGGTTTCGTACGCCGCGAGTGCCCCACGGGCTCAGTTGGCTATGGCTTTCTCGATCGATTCGAGCAGCCGGTCCATGCGGAACGGTTTGGCCAGATATCCATCGACACCGAGGCTCTCCGCCCATGTTTGATGACGTTTGCCCTGGTTGCCCGTAATCATGATGATGTAGGGTCGATCACCGCGCTTCTTGTTCGCCTTGAGTCTCTCGAGTACGAGGAAGCCGCTACGCTTCGGGAGCATCGCGTCGAGAACGATCACGTCAGGATCGACCTCGCGCGCACGTTTGATCGCCGCGTTACCATCGACGGCCGTTTCCACCGTGGCACCGGTGTCCTCGATCAATGTAGTCATGGCCGTGAGGATGTCCGGATCGTCGTCGACGAGCAGGATGGTCTTTCCTTCGAGTGGACCGTTCAATTGCGTTTTCCCTCGCTGGACGAAAGCCGCGGCCTCACGACGTCGGCTAACCGCTTGCCGTAGAACCCAATGCCAGCGTCGTCGACCTACGCTCTTTGGGTGTTCAAAGGTCGCCGCAGCCGGCGACCGCAACTTCATCAACGGACAACCAACCCCAATGGGATTGCCGCTTTCGTGAACCGCTTAGCATAACAGTATAGGACCGCGGAAGTTCACGAGCAACAGTCATCTGTCACGAAGAGGCCTTGTTTTCGAGATCGCGTCGCGGCCTCGGAGCGCCCCGCCCGCGCGATTCAATGCTCGCCATTAGGGCAAATGCCCCATTGATCGTCGCGACAGTCGCGGGGCCGAAAATCACCGAGCCAAAGCGGCAAGGCGCCACTTTACCCTTCGCCCGCCCCCGCGTAGACTCAATCGCCAAGTGTAGGATTCCCGCCCTCTTGGAATCATGGGGACGTCGCATGGCAAAACGCTGGATCATCGCACCGGAATCACCCGAAGCCCCTGACGCGGCCCGAAGCTGGGGCGTGACACCGCTCGTGGCACAGCTACTCATCAATCGCGGCTTGTCGACGTCCGCGGCGGCCAGACAATTCCTTACACCAAAGCTGACCGATCTCCACGCTCCGGAGCTGCTTCCCGGGGCCGTTGGGGCGGCTCAGCGCATCTCGGACGCCATCCGCGACCGACGCAGGATCGTCCTTTATGGAGACTATGACGTCGACGGAACGACGGGCGTTGCCATATTGTGGCACGTCCTGCACCGCGCCGGAGCAGACGTCTCCACCTACGTGCCCCATAGGATCGAGGAGGGGTATGGGCTGAACCTCGCATCAGTCGAGCGTCTCATCGAGGGTGGGGCGAAGATGATCATTACGATCGATTGCGGGATCACCGCGGTCGACGTCGCGAAAGCGATCCGTCGCGCGGGCGTCTCTTTGATCATCACGGATCATCACACGCCGGCGGAGGACATTCCGGATGCGGACGCGATCGTCCATCCAACCGTCGGGGGAGCCTACCCGAACGAATCACTATGCGGCGCCGGCGTCGCGTTCAAACTGGCGTGGGCGATCGCACAGCGGCTTGGCGGGACGTCGCGCGTCGCGCCCGAGTTCCGCGATCTGCTCGTCGAGATGTTGCCGCTTGCGGCGCTCGGGACGATCGCCGACGTCGTCCCCCTCACCGGGGAAAACCGCATCATCGCCAGGCACGGGCTTGGCGCCCTGCCCGGCACCGGGCTCCCCGGACTCAGAGCGCTGATCGAGGTCGCGGGGCTGACGGGCGAGCGCGTCAGCAGCTATGACGTGGGGTTCAAGCTCGCGCCGCGCATCAATGCGGCCGGTCGGATGGGACACGCCGACCTCGCCGTGGAACTGCTCACCAACGCCACCCCCGAGCGCGCAAGCGAGATCACAATGTATCTCGACGAGCACAACCGCGCGAGGCAGGCAACCGAAAGAAAAATCGTCAAGGAGGCGCGGGAGCGCGTCGATGCCGAGGGTCTCGCGGGCGACGCCCGACGGGCGATCGTCTTGGCGTCAAAGGGTTGGCACGCCGGTGTGATCGGAATCGTCGCCGCACGGATCGTCGAGCGTTACCACCGACCGACGATTCTCATCGCCTTGGAAAACGGCGAGGGGCAGGGCTCGGGCCGCAGCATCCGAAACTTCGACCTCCACGCGGCACTCGTCACGTCGGGAAAGTTCCTCACTTCGTTCGGGGGGCACGCGATGGCCGCCGGACTGCGTATCGCGGAAGGCAACGTCGACGCCTTCACGGAGGCGTTCGTCGCCACCGCCAACAACCGAATCACCCACGAGGATCTCGTCCCCAAGATCCGCCTCGACGCCGAGATTTCGCTGAGCGCGCTGTCGCTTCAAGTGGTCGAATCGGTCAGCGCGTTGGGTCCGTTTGGGAGCGGCAACCCCAAACCCAAGCTCGCCACGGGGTGGCTCGAACTCGCGGAGGAACCGCGCCTCGTCGGCAGGGACTCCGCCCACCTATCGGCTCGTTTCCGGGAAGGTAGCGTGCAGATCAAGTCCATCGGTTTCGGCCTCGGCGATCAGATCGAAGCCCTGAAAAACCACCGCCGCTGCCGAGTCGCCTTCGAGCCGATCATCAACGAATGGAACGGGCGAAAAACCGTCGAGATGCAGGTGTTGGATATGAAGTTCCCGGACTAGTCCCTGATCAAGCGTGAATCATTCGGCTTTTTGACAAAAAAATACTCGAAATGCTTTGCATATCGCGTACAACGTGTTTGTTGGCACAACGGCACGCGAACGCAAGGAGGCATTTCGAGTGAAGAAGAGTAGAACAGAAACCAAGGCGGAACGCAAGCGGAGATTGATCAATCGCAAACGCAGGATTCAATACCGGCTGCGGGACCGCGTCTGGACCGAGCAGGCCGAGCCCATGTTCACCGCCCGCAACATTCATTACGAACTGGCCGACCGGACGCGTGGGCTGGGTCCCGGCGGGATCGG
>JADFHG010000094.1:0-1366 GCA_022567365.1 Planctomycetota bacterium
TTTTCAACAGGCTGCTATGCCGGGATCCGACCCCGAGCGGTCCACCCGCGTTGCTACGCGCTTGCCTCGAGCGTCCAACGCGGCGATGCTCCACCCGGCGGCGATGCTCCACCCGATGGTTCGCACGGTTTGCACGGCTTCACGGAACGCGCGCCCATGTTTTTGGGATACAACACCAACGGATTCTCTTCGCATCGGATCGAGGATGCGGTCGCCGTCCTTTCAGACATCGGCTACACCAGCATTGCCCTGACGCTCGATCACCAGCACATCGATCCGCCGGATCGGCGCGGCGTTGCGGGAGCGCTGCGGCGACTCGCGCCGCTGCTGCGCGGTACCGCCGACGACGGGCGAAAGGCCGAATCGGCGCCTGACCGCGCGCCGCTTCGCGTGACAATCGAGACGGGGGCGCGATATGTGCTCGATGGCAGGAGGAAGCACTTTCCGACGCTGCTGAGCAGCACCGCGGAGCTGCGAAGGGTCCGGGGGGGGTTTCTGAATGCGGCGATTGACGTCGCCGGCGCATTGTCGGCGGACAGCGTTTCATTTTGGTCGGGGACGGCGGATGACGAAGCCGATGAGTCGATCTGCTATGACCGTCTGGCCGCGGGAATCGGCGAGCTCCTGGAGCGTGCCGAGCCCCTCGGGGTCCGTCTGAGTTTCGAGCCCGAGCCGGGTATGTTCATCGATACGATGGACCGCTTCGCCGAACTCCATCGACTCATCGACCATCCGCTCTTCGGTTTGACGCTCGACGTGGGCCATGTGCATTGCCTCGGCGACGGTTGCATCGCCGAGCACATTCGTCGATGGCGAAACGTGTTGTGGAACGTCCACATCGAGGACATGATGCCGGGTCGGCACGAACACCTCATGTTCGGCGAGGGTACGATCGACTTCGCGGCGATCTTCGCGGTGTTGACCGAGATTGAGTACGGCGGTCCGGTTCATGTGGAGTTGTCACGACACAGCCACGATGCGGTTGATGTGGCTCGTAGGTCGTTCGAGTTTCTGTCGCGGTTCTTGGGCGATGCGGCGTCGGGCTGCTAACGACGCTTGGTTTCAGCCCTGTGGGAGCCTCGCCCGGTTGGCTCAACTTGAGGATTCGAGAATAACGGTTCACCAGTACCGTGTTTCATATGTCCTTCGACCATGATTCTCATCCGAGCCGCGGGCTTCAGCCCGCGCGGTGTCACGAATGCTCGTGACGTTTGTCTGCGCTCGCAGGTCCGCGCAAGCTGAAGCATGCGGCTCAGATAATCGTGAAACCTCTGAAACACGATTCGAGGAGCTTAACCATGACGCATAAGACCCTAACGCTCGCAACGATCGGCATGACGATATGCATGGCCGCCGCCGGCCGCGC
>JADFHG010000094.1:1376-9736 GCA_022567365.1 Planctomycetota bacterium
CGTTCGAGTTTCTGTCGCGGTTCTTGGGCGATACGGCGTCGGGCTGCTAACGACGATTGGATCTTGCCGCGTGGGAGGCTCGCCCGCTCGCCTTACCCGCGGTTCACGGTTGACGGTATGAAAAGGAGCCTGCCATGACGCACAAGATTTCAACACTCGTAGCGATGGGCATGACGATATGCATGGCCGCCGCAAACCGCGCGACGCGGGCACAAGAGGCGGACGTGCTCGAACGCATCAGCGCCGCATGTCCCGACAAACCCTACGCACAACCGGCGACGCCGCGCACGCTCTTGCTGTTTACGGGGACGCGGGGTTATCGCCACGGTTCCATTCCGGTCGGCACGGCCGCCATCAAGGCGCTCGGCGAAAAGAGCGGCGCTTTCGCCGTTGTCCACACCGAGGACATCGCCGTCTTCGAGCCGGAATCCCTAGCACGGTTTGACGCGGTGTGCATGCTCAACACGACCGGCGAACTCTTCACGCCGCCCGACCGCGACAAGATGCCGGAGGTGAAAAGGGTTGAAGCGACGAAGCGCGAGGTTCGTTTGAAGAAGAGTCTGCTCGACTTCGTCGCGCGCGGCGGCGGTCTTGTCGGGATCCACGCCGCCGTCGACTGTTTCTATGAGTGGCCGGAATATGGGGAACTCATCGGCGGGTATTTCAACGGGCATCCGTGGCACGAGGACGTCGTCATCAAACTCGACGACCCGGGGCACCCGCTCAATGTCGCGTTCGATGGGCGTCCCCTCGAGATCAAGGACGAAATCTATCAGCTCCGCGCGCCCTACTCCCGCGATCGACAGCATGTGCTCATGAGCCTCGATACGACGCGCACCGACATGGCCAAGAAGGGCATTCACCGCGACGACCGCGATTTCGCCGTGAGTTGGATCCGAACGCATGGGAAAGGGCGCGTGTTCTACTGTTCGCTGGGACATCGCGACGAGATCTATTGGAACCCGAAGGTGATGCATCATTACCTCGCCGGGATTCAATACGCCCTCGGAGATTTGCGGGCCGATGCGACGCCGTCCGCCGCGCCGTCGGATGGCGGGTGGGTTTCCCTGTTCAACGGTAGGGATCTATCGGGATGGAAGGGGTTGGTTGATGATCCGAAGAAACGCGCGGCGATGGGTCCGTCCGAGTTGGCCGAGGCACAGGCCGATGCGGACAAGCTCATGCGAGACCATTGGTCCATCGAAGGCGGCGTGCTGGCCTTCGACGGACACGGCAGCCACCTGTGTACGGAAAAGGACTACGGCGACTTCGAGATGCTCGTCGACTGGAAAATCAGCCCCGGCGGCGACAGCGGCATCTACCTTCGGGGGGCGCCGCAGGTACAGATATGGGATCCCGCCGAGTGGCCCGAGGGGTCCGGCGGGCTGTACAACAATCAGAAACATCCGAGCAAACCCGTGACCCGCGCGGACAATCCCGTCGGCGAATGGAATACGTTTCGCATCAAGATGATCGGCGACCGCGTGACGGTGCATCTGAACGGCGTGCTCGTCGTACACAATGTCGTGATGGAAAACTATTGGGAGCGCGACAAACCGATTTACCCCCGCGGTCAGATCGAGCTTCAGTCGCACGGGAGCAAGCTGTACTTTCGCAACATCCGAATTCGCGAAGTGCGGTAGCTGTCTGTTGAATATGTATGTGGGAACGGCCCCGCGAGCGGCCTGCCGCCGGCGGGTCTACATTTGGTCCCAACCCCAGATCGCGCCTTGCGTCTCTTTGTCGAGCGTTTGACGACTCACCTTGAGCGTCAAGAGGATGCGTCCCCGGTGGTGCGCCTCGTGCGCGATGAAGTATGCCAGCGTGGTGAAGATGCCCTTTCTGAATCCGCGCCGCTTTGGCGCGCCCTCGAGTACGCCCACGAGAAGCGCTTCGACCGCGGCGGCTGACGCCTTGAAGGCCTTCGTGAGCTCGGTCTTTGTCGGAACCGCACCGGTGGGGAACTTGCTCAGTCCGACCGCGAGATCTTTCGCTCTCTTTTCGACTTGCGATACGCGGTTGTTGTGCATATGAGCGAGTTCGCCCGCGACCCCGCGGCCGCCGCGCACGGACAAGGTGGATTTCATGCCGTCGTTCGAGATGCGCTCGATCAACAAGAGATTGATCCGGTTGTTCGTTCGCCAGGCTTCGATCAGTTCCTTTTTCATAATGTTCGTCTCGCCCAACAGGGCGTTGCCTCCCCCTAAACACGGATGTAGCGCATTTCGCGACTTCGTGTGCCGGATCCAGCGACATTTGTACCACATCAAACGGCGAAAGACCACGCGGGTTTGGCAAAGCCGGCTTGCTGGCAGCACGCGGTTCGGCACACAGAAAGGGGAAACGCTCTAGTACGCCGTCAGCCATCATCTGATGGGTTGGGTGGCCCATGGCTTTAGCCGTGGGGGACACGAATAGGCGGACCATTCGTGTCCCCCACCTCTGAAGAGGTGGGCCACCCATCGGGACTACCCCTCGAATCACCCGTGACAAAGGTCTAGCCCGTGTAGGCGCCGAGCGCAAGGATGGGCTAAGGGTTACCGCGCTCTGGATTCTCGTCAACTGTGTAGTTGATCGAGGCGGCGCGTCAGACGCCCTCTTTCCGTGCGAAGACTCGTTCGACGAACCCGGTATCAAAGTCGCCCTTGCTGAAATCCTCATGGGCCAGAACCTGTTGAAGGAAAGGGATCGTCGTCTTGATTGGACCCACGACGAACTCGTGCAGGCAACGGCGCATGCAACGAATGGCCTCGTCCCGCGTCGGCTGCCACACGATGACCTTGGCCAGAAGGGAGTCATAGAATCGTGAGATTCTGGATCCGGCATGCACGTGAGAATCGACCCGGACGCCCGGTCCGCCGGGCGGGCGAAACGTTTCGATGCGCCCCGGGCAGGGCCTAAAGCCCTCCGCCGGATCTTCCGCGTTGATCCGACATTCGATTGCGTGTCCACGGCGCTGAATGGATTTTTGGCTATAGCCCAGCGTCTCACCGGCTGCGATGCGAATCTGCTCCTTGATGAGGTCCATCCGGGTCACCATTTCCGTCACCGGGTGCTCGACCTGAATCCGCGTATTGACCTCGATGAAATAGTGTTTCCCTTTTTGATCCACGAGGAATTCGACCGTGCCCGCGCCCGAATAGCCGGCGATCTTGGCAAGTTTCACGGCTGAGTTGAACAGATCTTTGCGTGTTCGTGGGTCGATCGAAGGCGACGGCGATTCTTCGATGAGTTTTTGATAGCGCCGCTGAATGGTGCAATCGCGTTCCCCGAAATGGACGACGTTGCCCTGCGCGTCACCCATGAGCTGAACCTCGACGTGTCGGGGTTGCTCGATGAACTTCTCGATATACAGAGAGGAATCCTTGAACGCCCCTTCAGCCTCGATCGCCGCTTGTTTGAGTCCTGATTCGAGTTCGGATTTGTTCCGCGCGATTCGCATACCGCGCCCGCCGCCGCCCGCGGACGCCTTGATCATCACCGGAAACCCGATCTCCTTGGCGGTCTTGAGGGCATCATCACCATCCTCGACGATCCCGTCGCTTCCCGGTATCGTGGGCACCTTCGCCTTTTTCGCGAGCGCCCGCGCCGACGCCTTGTCCCCCAGGAGCCGCATCGCCTCGGCGGAGGGTCCGATGAACTCGATGTTGCCCGCTCGGCACATCTCCGCGAACTGCGCGTTTTCCGCAAGGAATCCATAGCCCGGATGAATCGCGTCGGCACCGGCGACTTCGGCCGCCGCAATGATGCGATCGCTCTTCAGGTAGCTGTCTTTGGGTGGCGCCTCGCCGATGCAAATCGCGCGGTCGGCGAGGTCGAGGTATGCCGCCCCGCGGTCCTCCTCCGAGAACACGCAAACGGCTTCGATGTCCAGCTCGTGACAGGCGCGGATGATCCGTAGGGCGATCTCGGCGCGGTTGGCGATTAGGATTCGTCGGAACATTATGCGGTCGGTCCGGTGCGGCGTGGGTCCGATTCGCCGCGGTATCGAGGCTCGCCCTCAATCACATAATCGGAGTCTCGATGCGGGGGCCATCGTCCGATCGGCGCGCGGCTTGCGAGAGGCCCGGTGTCGAAAACCGCTTCAATCAACTCATGCGCACGAGGAACAGCGGCTGACCGAACTCGACCGCCGATTCGTTCCTGACGAGGACGCGCTCGATGGTGCCGGCGATTTCCGACTTGATCTCGTTGAATACTTTCATGGCTTCCAGGATGCACACAACCGTCCCGGCGGTGACCTTGGAGCCCACATTGACGTACGGCGGTGAGTCGGGATTCGGGGCCGTATAAAAACTGCCCACCAACGGGGATTTGATCTCGACCAATTCGGATTCGTCTTCAGGCTCGCTGCCTTCCGCGACGTCCGCAGGGTCGGATGCGCCGGTTAGTTGCTGTCCGTTCGCAAGGACAACCGCGTCGGTCCCACCGGCGTGTGCCGAAGGCCGACGGAGGTTTACCTCGATATCGCCGTCGCGCAGAGAGAGCTCGGTCAGTTCGCTATCGACCATCATCGCAACGAGCTGTCTTATCTGTTCAATGTCGAGCACCACACTGCTCCGATTCGATGAATAAGCTCGGGGGAGACGGGATCAGCGGCGCGCCTTGATCACAGCGCTACCGATGTCCTTCGCCAACCGACTGAGCACGCGGCGGCCCGTCGGCGTCACCAGTACATCATCCTCAATCCGCACACCACCGTGCCCCGGAACGTAAATCCCCGGTTCGACCGTCACGACCATCCCTGCCACGAGCGGCTCGTTTGATCGCCAGCTCAGCGACGGCGGCTCGTGGACATCAAGCCCGAGCCCGTGCCCGAGCCCGTGCATAAACGCCTTGCCATAGCCGGCGGCGGCGATGTGGTCTCTTGCCGCGCGATCCACGTCGCACATCCGTGCGCCGGGCTTGATCGCGTCGATCGCGATTTCCTGGGCCTCGAGCACGACCGCGTACCACTCCCCGACCTTCGGCGGAATGCTACCGATGAAGACCATCCGGGTCAAATCGCTGCAATAAAACTCGCTCCGCGCGCCCCAGTCGAAGAGCACCGCGGATCCGGGTTTCACCCGACGCGTGCCCGGGTGGGCATGCGGCAACGCGGCGTTGGCCCCTTCGGCGCAGATCGTCGGGAACGCCGGCTGCGACGCCCCGCGTTTCTTCATCTCGTATTCGAGACGGGCGGCCATTTCCAGTTCCGTTTGACCGATCCGGATCGATGCGAGTGTCGCTTGAAATGCATCCTCCGCGATCCGCAGCGCCTTGTTCAGCTTGGACAGCTCGGTCCGATCCTTGATCCGGCGCATCGTCGCACAGATCGGAGGCGCTATGGTGAGCTTGATCCGCGGCTTGTGCTTTTTGAGCGTCGCGTGGTCTTCAACTGACAGATGGTCCGCCTGAACCGCGACTGACCCCAGCCCGATCTGAACGCAGACTTTGCCGATTTCGTCGATGAGCAATCCGCGACGAAGCCATTTCTTCGCCCACGGGCATTCTTCGTCGATCACCTGATCGAACCGACCGTCGCTGATCACGTGAACCTGCCGCGGCGTAATCAGGACGGCCGAATCCTCCCCGGTGAAACCGGTGAGGTAGTATGCGTCCCTGCGATTTGTGATCAGGTAGCCGGCGATTTTCGCCTTTCTCATCGCGGTCCGGCACCGTTTCAACCGGTCAGCCGTCGTGGCCGAGGGTGGCTTGTTGCGTCGTTTCGCCATCGAATGCTCCAAAGGTGCCGAAAAGCGGTTGTCACGCACGAATCGCCAACCAAACGCTCCACTGCGATCCCGTGGCCGAGGATCGGCCGTCAGTCGGCTTAAAACCCCGGCGTCGGTTTCGTTGGCGCACGATTCCGCGCGATCCACTCTTGCCGTGGGGTGGCGGGGGGATTCCTTGTCTACGCGCCAGCAAGCCGCATTCTCAGATGGGGCATGAAGGGTGTCAAAACCGTTCCGGTGGCATTGGCGTTCTGTTGCGCGCGTCCGGAGATTCGTTGCGCGAATCCCAGGCGCTCAGGAAGGTCGAAAACGTAGCCGGCGGACCGGTTTCGGTAATCCGGGCCGGATCATGAGCTATGGCCAGACGTTGGCTTACGATTGCAAGCGCGAAAAACCAAGGAATCTGTGAAACCAAAGTAGTTTCAATACGTCAACTATCTTGTACCGTTGGTTATTTCCTTGCAGAAGCTTTTGACACAGAGGAGGCAACCATGGACGCCATGATCAGATGCACCACCACGACGACATGGGGCGTCGGAGCGGTCGTGCTTGCGGCAGTTTTGTTCGGTACTACTTCAACCGCGGAGGCCCGACATCGGCCCTGTGCCTATCCGGCAAGCTGCAAGAAGGTGTGGATCGCACCGGTGTACCGGACCGAACGGGTGACCGTGCCTTGCGCTCCAGTGTACGAGACCCGCGAACGCAGAATCTGGCAAGAGCCGGTGTACGAACTCCGGACGGTGGAAGTGCATGTGCCCGCGGTGGTCGCCACGAAGAAGATCCCGATCTTCGGAATCCGGGGCATCACTGGATACAAGGTTGTCGAAACGGTCGTCGAACCGGCGTACACGAAGTTCGAGACGCAGCGCGTGTTGGTCAGGCCCGGCCGCTACGAGACGGTCTACGATAGAATCCTTGTTGTGCCGGCATCCACGAAGGTGGTGCGGAAGCGAGTCCTGGTCCGAGCGGGTTACTGGTCGCATGGCCGTTGCATTGTTGTTCGGGGCCATCGGAAGGTGGGCCATCGTGGGCACGGCGTTCGGCAAGTGGTTCACAGAGTCGAGCACGGTCACCGTCGACTCGGCATTCGCCTTCGGCACTAGAGTATTTCCGGATTCTGTATTCCGAGCCGCGGGGCTTGAAGCCCGCGCGATCTCTCGCCGCTTGATACGTTGCGAATGTCGGTGGATCCGGCGTGCGAAAGCGGGAAATGCTCAAGGTTACGCCGGGTGCGAGCGCAAGCGTCGTGTTCCGTGCGATTCGTCGGCTTCCAAAGATCCTCCGCAGCTACGGTCGCCGAGGTGTGCATTTCTTGCGCTTCCGTTGTACAATTCCCCGCTTGGTTCCGAGTGGTCGGGCGTTCGATTGACGGCGCTCGCCGCGTGCGTAGCGCTCGGCCGGCACGAACCGCGAGACCGCTGCGAGGCGATGATTCGTTTGCGTGCGCGATCGCGGTCGTCTGGGAACCCCGACGATGCCTGTGGGCCGACGACGTAAAACACGGGAGTGCCGCGTCAGATCATGCCTATCGCCAAAGAAGGTCTTCGCGAGATTCTGCTTGCGACCCTGATTCTCGGGGCGCTCACGGCGGCGGTTACGCTGCTGTTGCATTGGGCGGTCTCGATTCCTTTCGTCATCGTCTGGCTATGGGTCATCTCGTTCTTTCGCGACCCGAAGCGCCGCCGCACATTCGAGCCGGCGGATCTCTGCGCGCCGGCCGACGGTACGGTGACGGAGATCACGGAACTCGACGACCACGACGCGATCGGCGGTCCCGCGGTGCGCATCGGGATCTTTCTCAGCTTGTTCGATGTGCACATCAATCGCGCTCCCTGTTCGGGGACCGTGCGATCGCTTGCCTATCGTCCGGGTGAGTTTCTCGATGCACGACATCCGGAATCGGGTCGACGCAACGAGTCGAACACGATCCTCATCGATCCCGATGAACCGATGCCCGGTCCGGTCGAGGTTCGCCAGGTGGCGGGTCTCGTCGCACGACGGATCATCTGCCATGCCGCGGCAAACGACCATCTGTCGATTGGCGATCGCTTCGGGCTCATCAAGTTCGGCTCGAGGACCGAGCTCATAATCCCGAAGACCGATCTGACCGAAATAACCGTTAGGATGGGACAGAGCGTGCGTGCCGGGCTGACGGTCTTGGCGCGCCAGCCGGTGCCGCAAGGCGCGGATCGGGCGGACGAATCCGTCAAGTCGCCGACCGTCGCTACGGCTTAGTACGAGCGCGGCGTTGGAGCGAACCATGCCCGTCATCGCTAGAATCTCCAATCCCAATCGCCCGCGCCGGCGCCGCCGGCGCCTCAGGACGATCCGGATGACCCCGACCCTTGTGACGCTGGGCAACTTGATCTGCGGTTTCGCGGCCGTCCATTACGCGATGCGCGGCATGTACGACTTCGGACGGGGCATTCCGCCGGAGCAGATCCAGACGCTGGGTAGCGTGCGCTGGGAGCAGTGGTTGTCCTCGAATATCGCGGTCGGTGCCGCGTTCGTCGTGCTCGGCATGATCTTCGACTGCTTCGACGGGCTGCTCGCACGGATGACGCGGAACACGACCGACTTCGGCGGGCAGCTCGACTCGCTCGCGGACGTGGTGACGTCGGGGCTCGCCCCGGCTGCCCTTATGGT
>JADFHG010000577.1 GCA_022567365.1 Planctomycetota bacterium
CGCGCGTGTTTCGCGACATGGCGGTACCGGAAGTGTTGCTTTCGGGAAACCATCAGGAAATCGAGGCGTGGCGTCGCGCGGAAGCGCGATCGCGCACCCGCCGGCGCCGACCGGACCTGATCGCCGGCGACGATCCGGCGGAAGATCGCAACGAAACGACACGCTGAATCGGGCGTTTGCCGGCGGCGGCGCGGTTTGGGTTGATCGCCGGTCGAATGGGGTACCATCTATGAGCCAACAACTGATTGATATCGTCGAGGGGGCCTACCTCAAGACTGAAACGCCCGAAATCCACATAGGCGACACCGTGGACGTTAAATGCCGTATCCTCGAAGGCGAGAAGGAGCGCATTCAGATCTTCAACGGTACCCTCATCGCCCGAAAAGGTCGGGGCATCAACAGCACGATCACCGTCAGGCGCACGATCGGCAGGGAGGGCGTGGAGCGGATCTTCATGATCCATTCGCCCAACGTGGTCGATATCGTCGTTCGCCGGCGGGGCAAGGTGCGCCGCGCCAAGCTTTATTTTCTGCGTCATCGCGTCGGCAAGGCCCGCAAGCTGCGTGAGCTACGTCTGCATAAGAAGGCCGCGACTGCTACGGAACTCACCGGCACGGTTGCGTGAATCTTCGAGGCCTGTTCGGCTCGCGCGGTGAACGGGTCGCCATGCGATACCTTCGCAGCCGCAAGTACCGCATACTCACGAAGAACTACCGCTGCCCGACCGGCGAGGTCGACATCATCTGCTCGGACGGCGAATGCCTCGTCTTTGTCGAGGTCAAGACCCGAACGAGTGCCGTCGCGGGCGAACCGGAAGAGGCGATCAACCCCGCCAAGTGGCGTCGGATCGAGCGCACTGCGCGGCATTACGTGACGCGCTATTCGCTTGAACATCGTCCCGCCCGTTTCGACGTGATCAGCGTGGTGTGGTCCGAGAAGGGCGCGCCGATCATAGAGCACTTCGAGGATGCGTTTCATCCCCCCCGTGGATAGCCGGTGATCGATTCGCAACGTGCCTTTTGAAAGAACCTGCGGGACCGATTCTCTAGTCGGTCAAACGCCGCCGGTGGTCCGAAAACGACCGACTGGAAAGCCGGTCCCACGCAGTATCCTGTTGTTCAACAGGCTTGCAGGAGGGTGCCCGTCATGGGGCTAATTGATTCGCACGCCCATCTCACGTTTCCCGAGCTGTCGGGGCAAATCGAGGACGTGCTGGACCGTTGTGTTGAGGTCGGCGTTGATCGCATCATCACGATCGGTTTGGACCTCGGCGACGCCAAGCGTGCAATCGGCGTCGCGCGCAAGTACCCGCAACGAGTTAGCGTTGCCGTCGGCTTCCATCCCCATAATGCCGCCAAGGTAAAACCGGGCGATCAGGCAGCGATGGGTCGTCTCCTCGACGATCCCCTCGTGGTCGCGTTTGGTGAGATGGGCCTGGATTACTACCACGATTTTGCCGATCGAGCTTCGCAGCACAGCGTATTCACGGCCCAGCTACGGGCCGGGGCGACGCGGGATCTGCCCCTGATCATCCACTGCCGCGAGGCCTATGACGATGGAGAGCGGTTGCTCATCGAACATGGTTTTAGGGACCGGCGCGTGGTGTTCCACTGTTTCACGGGCAGCGCGGACGAGGCGCGGCGGATCGCCGACAATGGTTGGCGCATTTCGTTCACGGGAATCGTCACGTATCGCAAATCGACGGATTTGCAGGAAATTGCGCGCACGTACCCCGCCGACGCGTTGATGATCGAAACGGATTCTCCGTACCTCTCACCCGATCCGCTGCGGGGGAAGCGTCCCAACGAACCGGCGTACGTCGTCCACACGGCCCGTTTCCTTGCGGCGCTGCGAGGGGTCGAATTCGAGGAGTTGGTCGAGCAGACCGAACGCAATACGCGGACGTTCTTTGGCCTGCCGGCGTAGGACCGTGCGTTCGTGGGATTGAGTCGCCGCGCCGGGTGCGACGGTATGAACGCGCTTGGTGTCGATGTCTGCGACCCATTCCGATTTGTATTGAATTGTTGTCGACGCCTGAAGCGCGGAGAAATCACGGGTCTCGGTTTGACACGGACCGTATGGTCGTGTATTCTCAA
>JADFHG010000095.1 GCA_022567365.1 Planctomycetota bacterium
GAGAACGAGTAGCAGACCGGCCGCCGTGTAGCCGCCATCGGCGGAGTCGCCAGCCGGCCCTCACCCGTCAGCCCTCGGCCGTCAGCCGTCAGCTTTCAGCCGTTCGTCGTGACGCGAGGTTCCACTTCGCCCCGGCGCCGGCAAGCCGGTCGTACCGGTGGCTCGCCCTCCACGGGGCGCCTGGCGAGACGCCGGCATCGCGCGGGCTGCCGGCAAGCTGGCTTTGCCAGGCCCGCGGCTCGGGGGGAGCGTTCAATCGTCAACCGTGGCCGAGCTCGCCGCACTCGCCCGAATCGCATGCCCCGGTGAACTTCGCTTCGCGCCGTGTGTCGCTCCACACATTATGCGGCTATAACTACGGGGCTCGCCGCCGAAGCGCGGTTTGCGTCGTGATTTGGTGGTTTGCCAAGTGTAGTGGTTCAGGATTGGGGAGGCGTAACGTGATCCGAACCGCGCCCGTCAGGAAGCGGCTTGACCGATGAACGCACGGCCCCTCCCTCATGGTCGGGGTTCGGATAAGAGGCCGTCTGCTTGAATCACGGCACTGGCAGCCCGTTGAAAAGCCCGACGGCGGTGCGATTGACCCACGTTCTTGTGTGCTTGACGGCCGCCACGGGGGGCGGCCGCTACGTTTTCAAGAGGCTGCCAGCGGCGGGTCCATTGGTGGTTTGCCGAGCGGAGGGCCTATGGCCGACCTGAGCCTTATTCGAAACTTCAGCATCGTGGCCCATATCGACCACGGCAAGAGCACGCTCGCCGATCGGATCATGGAACGCACCGGCGCGGTGAGCAAGCGCGACATGCGCGACCAGCTTCTCGACGACATGGACCTCGAGCGGGAGATGGGCATCACCATCAAGGCCAACCGCGCGACCGTCAACTACAAGTCGCACGGCAAGTCGTACATGTTCAACCTGATCGACACGCCGGGCCACGTGGACTTTCACTACGAGGTGTCGCGTTCGCTGGCGGCGTGCGAGGGGGTGCTCGTGCTCGTCGACGCGACGCAGGGCGTACAGGCCCAGACGGTCGCCAACGCCTACCTCGCACTCGAAGCCGATCTCGAAATCCTCCTGGTCATCAACAAGATCGACCTGCCGGCCGCCCGTCCGGAGGACATCGCGCTCGAGGTCGAGCAGGTGCTCGGGCTCGAAGCGGCGGACGCGGTCTTCACGAGCGCGAAGACCGGAGAGGGGATCGACGAACTGCTTGAGGCGATCGTGGCCAAGATCCCGCCGCCGTCCGGCTCGGTGGACAAGCCGCTGCGCGCCCTCATTTATGACGCCAAGCCCGATCCACACCGCGGGGTCATTTGCCACATGCGGGTCTTCGACGGTTCGTTCGCGCGCGGCGACAAGATCGACCTGATGGGCGTCGATCGAAGCTACATCATCACCGAGGTCGGAAAGTATACGCCAAAGTCCACGGTGATCGCCGCGCTCGGCGCGGGCGAGGTCGGTTACTTCGTGGCGGGCATCAAAACGCTGGCGGACGTCAACATCGGGGACACCGTCACGCGGGCAAGCAACCCGACGGACAAACCCCTGCCCGGCTATGTGCCGCCCCAGCAAATGGTCTTTTGCGACTTTTATCCCGGGACGGGCACGACGACCGCCCAACTGCGCGAGGCCATGGAGAAGCTCTGGCTCACCGACAGTTCGTTCACCTACAACACCGTCAGCTCGGATGCGTTGGGGATCGGGTTCCGATGCGGATTCCTCGGGCTTCTCCACATGAAGATCATTCAGGAGCGACTCGAACGGGAGGGCGACGTCAGCGTCGTTCAGACCGCGCCGACCGTCGAGTACGAGGTGTTGCTCCAGGACGGCAGCACGATGCGCATCGAGTCGCCGAGCGAATTGCCCGACATGTCGCTCGTCGACGAGATTCGCGAACCGATCGTACTCGCACAGATGATCATCCCCGCCGACTGCGTCGGAACCGTCATGAGGCTCAGCCTCGATCGCCGCGGCGAACAGAAAAAGACGGAGTACCTGTCGCAAACGAGGGTGATGCTGACCTACCGGCTCCCGCTGAGCGAGATCATTTACGACTTCTACGACAAGCTGAAGAGTTGCACCCGCGGGTATGGTACCGTCGACTACGAGATCGAAGACTTTCGCGCCGACGACATGATCAAGATGGACATCCTGGTCAACGGCGTGCCGGTCGACGCGCTCTCGGTCATCGTCCACCGAGAGAAGGCGCAGTATCGCGGCCGCAAGCTCATCGCCCGTCTCAAGAAGGAGATTGGCCGGCACATGTTCGAGATCCCACTGCAGGCGGCGGTCGGCGGCAAGATTATCGCCCGCGAGACCATCCGCGCTTTTCGCAAGGACGTGACGGCCAAGTGCTACGGCGGCGACGTGACGCGGAAGCGCAAGCTCCTCGAATCCCAAAAGGCGGGCAAGAAGCGAATGAAGGTAGTGGGCAACGTCGAGATCCCTCAGGGAGCGTTCATGTCGATCCTCGCACCGGACGATTGACCACCGAGCGTTGGCAACTGAGCCGCGGGCTTCAGCCCGCGCGGACGTGCGAAGTCCAGTTCGCTTCCCTTGATCCGCGCGATCAGCCCGTCGACACATGGGACAACCGATCCCGAAGCTGTGTCAAGGCGACCCGGCTTTCATGGTTTCTTACGGTCGCGGTGCGGATTGGGCGGTTCGAGGCCGCCTACACCGTCACCGACCCGGTCCCGCACGTGGGTCCGGCAATCCGGCCCGTTGCCGGTCAGCACGATGGATATCGGCTTGCGGTACACATTCGCCAGCAGGTGGCTCAAGCACTTCCCGATTTCGTATGCCGGATCCATCCATATTCGCAGCGCAGCAAACGGCGAGAGACCGCGCGGTTTGCTTCGCCCTTTGAACCTCCGCACAGTAATCTTCATGAGACGTGGGTAAGGGTCAGGACTGAAGCCCGCGGCTCGGAGCACGGATGCGGGAAATGCTGTAGCCCATGCTGCACATCCGTCAACGGCCGCCCAAACCGCCCTCCGCAACCCATGCAATAGAGGGTGTCGCAGTACCGGTTCTCGTCTTTTCCGATTCCATCAAAGCAAACCGATCAGCTCGTCGCATACTCGATCAACCAACGCCGCTGTCATCTCGTGGTGAAACGGGAGTGCAATCGTCCGCGCTCCGACCGCCTCGCACACCGGGAAATCACCCTCCGCATAGCCGAACCGCTCCACATAGCACGGCTGAAGGTGGATCGGGGCGAAATAGTTGTTGCACCCGATCCCCTTTTCGCGGAGACGATCGAGAATCCCATCTCGGTGCGCCCGGTCGTAATCCTCCGCGAGCCGAACGACAAAGACGAACCAGCTCAGCTCGACGCCTTCCTGGACCCGCTGAAGGCGCAGCCGGGGCTCGTCGGCAAGGCGCGCGCGGTACGCCTCCGCCACGCGCGTTCGGGTCGCTATGATCTCGTCCATTCGCGCGAGCTGGGCCATGCCTAGGGCGCAGTTGATATCACTCAAACGGTAATTATACCCCAGCCGAACATGCGATAGCCACGCGCCCTCGGATGCCCGTCCCTGATTGCGCAGTGAGCGCGCGAGCGTCGCGAGCTGCGAGTCGTCGGTGACGATCATGCCCCCTTCGCCGGTGGTTATCTGTTTGTTCGGGTAAAACCCGAACACCCCGGCGTCGCCCAGTGAACCGGCCATCCGACCGTGATACCGGCCGCCGAGTGCTTCACACGAATCCTCGAGCACGCGGAGACCATGCTTTGTGGCGAGGGTGCGAATCGGATCGAAGTCGGCGATCTGCCCGAATACATCCACAGGGATGATCGCGCGGGTCTTCGGTGTAATCGCCGGACCGATGAGCGAGGCGTCGATGTTCCACGTGTCCGCGTCGATGTCCACGAACACGGGCGTCGCCCCCTCCATTAGGATGCAGTTTGCGGATGCGATGAACGAGAACGGCGTCGTGATGACTTCGTCTCCGGCACCGATCGCCCACGCACGCACCACCATGTGCAGGGCGGCCGTCCCGCTCGAGCAAGCGACCGCGTGGGCGGTCCCACAATAGTCGGCAAACGCCCGCTCGAACGCCTCGACCTTTGGACCCAGGCTGAGCGTGGAGGTGCGCAGGACGGCGAGCACCGCCTCAATCTCGGTGTCCGTGATGTTCGGACGAGCGAGTGGGATTTCCTGCGTCATCTTCGGGCTCCTGCCGTCAAAAAAACTCCGTGCAGTCGGATTCAAGGTATCCCCCGAACCGTTGGTGGCATTATAGTATCGGCCGCCCGTGGTCGATACGCCGGGCAACGCAGAGCCGCCGTGAGGCACACGAGCAATCGGGTAAGATCGAACGAAACGCGATCGAGGTGACGAATGGGAACAAGAGCGCGAAACCAAACCGATAGGTCGTCGATGGGGACGAAGGGCGAGGCCTCGCGGAGGAGAGCACCATTGTCCGATAACGATCTCCTGGAGGCCATCAAGACGCGCACCGCACGCGTCGGCATTGTCGGCATGGGCTACGTCGGTCTGCCGCTGATGCGGACGTTTTGCAACGCCGGTTTTTTCTGCCTGGGATTCGACATCGACACGGCCAAGGTGAAGCAGCTCAACGCGGGCAAGAGTTATATCAAGCACATCCCGTCGTCGCTCATCAAGCGGGTTCTAAAGGAAGGGCGGTTTCGCGCGGACACCGATCCGAAATCGCTTGCAGGGTGTGATGCCATACTGATATGCGTACCGACCCCGCTGACGAAAATGCGCGACCCGGACATGCGCTACGTCGAGCGCACCGCGTGGATGATCGCGGACCATCTTCGGCGCGGGCAGCTCATCGTGCTCGAGAGCACGACCTATCCGGGCACCACGCGCGAACTGGTCCAGCCGATTCTCGAGAGCACCGGACTGAAGGCGGATCGCGACTTTTTCCTTGCCTATTCACCGGAACGCGAGGATCCGGGTCGAAAGGACTACACGACTGAAACGATCACCAAGGTCGTCGGCGGCATCGGTGCAAAGAGTCTTCGCGTGGCCCGCGCCCTCTACGCCGCCGCCATCAGCAGCGTCGAGACGGTCACGAGCTGTGAAGCGGCCGAGGCGTGCAAGATCCTCGAAAACGTCTACCGCAGCGTCAACATCGCTCTGATCAACGAGCTGAAGATTCTATTCGATCGCATGGGGATCGACGTGTGGGAGGTCGTGCGGGCGGCCGCGACGAAACCGTTCGGATTCCAGGCGTTCTATCCGGGGCCGGGTCTTGGCGGACACTGCATTCCCATCGACCCGTTCTACCTGACTTGGAAGGCGCGCCAGTTCGACATGAACACGCGGTTCATCGAACTTGCCGGCGAGATCAACACGGCGATGCCGCAATACGTGATCGCCCGCCTGACCGAAGCCCTCAATGGAAAGAAGAAGTCGGTCAACGGCTCGAAGATCCTCGTCCTCGGTCTGGCGTACAAGAAGGACATCGACGACCTTCGCGAGTCTCCCTCGATCGAACTGATCGAGCGCCTCCGCGACTTGGGCGCGAAGGTGGACTACAACGATCCCCACATTCCCAAGACGCCCAAGCAGCGTGAGCACGACCTCGGCCTGCGGAGCAAGAGGCTCACTGCGACGATGTTGAAAAGCTACGATTGTGTCTTGATCGCCACCGACCACAGCGCCTATGACTATGACTGGATCGTGGCGAACGCGCGCCTGGTCGTGGACACGCGCAACGCGACCGCCGACGTGAAGAAGGGACGAAAGAAAATCGTCAAGGCGTGACGATTCCGATCGTTGCTCGGGCAGTGCATCATCGCCGTATGAATCCGGCTCATCGATGCACCGGCGAACCCGTGATGTTCGGGTCCGGTTTGCCTTGCCGCCGTGCTTCGGGAATCTCCGCGGGTCTCCCGCCGTTCGGCAGGAGCACGATCTTGCACGCGTCGCCCTTGGCGAGCATCGCCAACGCGTCGTTCATTTCGTCGAAGCCGATCGTCTTCGTGACCAACGGACGTAGGTCCACCACGCCGTCCTCGAGCAGCCATCGCGTTTTGTACCAGGTGTCGAAAATCCGGCGGCCGTTCAGGGCGAGCACGGTCAGGTTCTTGAAGATCATGTTCTCGGCCACGTCGATCTCGACCGGTTTGGCCGGGATGCCGAACAGTGTCACCCGTCCGCCATTGCGCACCACGCGAAAACCCGCGGTAATCGCCGACGGTGCCCCGCTCATCTCGAGCACATTGTCGACGCCGTACCCGCCGTTGGCCTCCACGATCTCGGCGACGACGTCACACCCGTCGCGGGACACATCGAAGACGCGATCCGCGCCCATTTTTTTCGCCAGGTCCATGCGGAAGCGGTTGATGTCGGTCGCGAACACGGCCTTGGCGCCGACCGCTTTGCAGATGCCGATTGTAAAGAGCCCGATGGGTCCGCAGCCGAGCACCGCCACCGACTGACCGGAAATGTCCTGGTTCATCGTGACGAATACGGCGTTGCCGAACGGTTCCTGGAGCGTCGCGATCTCCGGCGGTAGTTTGTCGCGGTTGTTTTGCCAGATGACCTTTTCCGGCACGACGGCGTAGTTGGCGAAGGCCCCGTCGCGATCCACACCGAGGATTTCGGTCTTGGGACACATGTGGGCCTGCCCGGTCCGACACTGATAACACATGCCGCATGTGACGTGCGACTCGGCGGATACGTAGTCGCCGACCCGCGCGGCGCGGACTTTGTCGCCGACCGCGACGACGGTGCCGCAGAATTCGTGGCCCAGCGTAAGCGGGGGTTTGATGTGCCCGCGGGACCATTGGTCCCATCGCCAGATGTGCAGGTCGGTACCGCATATGCTCGCGGCTTCGATATAAATGAGCACATCCTCCGGACCGGGGCTGGGCACCGGCACCTCGACGACGTCGAACCCCTTATCCGGTGTCATTTTCCGAACGGCAAGCATGGTCTTTGGCATTGAGAGTTGTTCCTTGGACCACCGTGAGTCACATCGGCCTACCAGCCAGTTGAAGAAGTCAAATCTTGGGCGTGGCAGCGGCGCCCGCAAGCGGGCTGGCCCGTTGCCGGTGAAAACATTGGCTGGCCAACAAGCCGAATTCGCCAGGACCGTGCCACACTTCCATCACCGGTCCGGCGACGACGGCGTCTCTTGTCGGGATCGCGGCGGCGGCTTTGAATTCTGAACATTTCCAGCGTCGCCGGTTGCATCGGTCGCGTCGCCGGCCTTCGGCATACGCCGTTCGATAACGCGACTAAACGACTTCCATTCGTCGCGCTCTGCGAAGTCCTTCTCGGTAAGCCCGACGTTGAGCGATTCCTCCGAAAGCCCCGGAAAATCAGCCTGCATGACTTCGTATTTGCCCTTCTTCGTCACGATGACCCGAATGGGCAGGTGCAGATCGCGGAGGATGAAAAACTCCACCGACGCGTATTTCTCCTTCAATCGGCTATCCTTCTTGGGAATGCACACGAGGTGGTCGCACCCGGGCGGATCGCCCTTCTTCGCGGTCACGAGCTTGACGTCGAAGTTGCGGAGGATCTTGTCCTTTTTCTGACCGAACGGAACCGGAAACGGCGCCTCGTCGAGATCGAACATGTCGCGCTTTTCTCCGGCGAGGGCGATTTCCTGCTGCGTGACCTGGCGTGTGCGCTCGAACGCTTGGTAGAGCCACCGACCATCGAAAAGATACCATTGCTTCCCGTACGGCAGGTCATCGACCTCGGTGTAGGAGAAATACATCGCCCACTGCGGGTTCGGTTCGGCCATGCGAAACAGGATTTCGCCTTCCTTGGTTCGCGTGGTGAGGTTGAGCTTGTCCTCCTCGACGAACTTGATCTTGCAACGAATATCGCGAAGACCGTTGCTCCGCGCTTCGAGCGCCGTGAGGATCGCATCGACGCGCTTCGCCCGCGCCGCGCGCAGGGCATCCATATCCGTTTCGTTCGGCTCGGACCGCTCTTCATCGGCGGCTGTGGGCGCCGATTGGGCATCAGGACCGGTCGTGGGCCGACCTTTGTCTCCCAGGGCCGGGGCCACGGAGAATCCCAAGACGATCATCAACGGCAGTGTCTTCACGGCTTGCCTCCTGTTTCGGACCATCGGGCACCCGCACAACCGGCCCGCCCCGTTGCCGGCCGGCCTGCTAGCGCCCGCGGCCAAGTTTGTGCGGTTTCGTTTCATTTGTGGCAGGATCGAGAGGGCTAGCGCCTTCGAGTACTTCGTCCGCCACAGGGGGCGGACGCTACGAAATTGTCGAAGTCGTATCACTCAAGTTCGCTGACCGTCATCTTGTTGATCTTGACGGGCTTGACCGGCGTCGATTTTTCTCCGTTTCCGCCGTCCTTCGTCTTGAGCGCGCCGATTTTCTTCAGGGTTTGGAAGGACGCTTCGTCGGCCAACTGGCCGAAGGCCGAGTATTGCCCGTCGAGGCTGCTCGCGTCGCCCAGGCAGATGAAGAACTGACACGACGCCGAGTTCGGATCCTGCGACCGCGCCATCGACAGCGTGCCCAACACGTGG
This sequence comes from Planctomycetota bacterium, assembly GCA_022567365.1. GTDB lineage: Bacteria > Planctomycetota > Phycisphaerae > UBA1845 > UBA1845 > JADFHG01. The sequence goes on from JADFHG010000095.1 coordinate 8,487, forward strand.
CGGGTGTCGCTGAACTCCGCGTCGAGTTGCCTCGGCCCGCTGCCCGTTCCCGTACCCAGCGGGCAGCCGCCTTGGATCATGAACCCGTCGATGATCCTGTGAAACGCGAGTCCGTCGTAGAATCCCGATTCGGCCAAGTCGATGAAGTTCTCCATATGCGCCGGCGCCTTGTCCGGAAAGAACGTCAGATTCATGTCGCCGAAATCGGTGTGAATGGTTACCTGCTTCACCTGCGTGCTCCCGTGGTCATTGACCGTCGCGTGGAACCTTGTCCCAACCTTTGCTCTTTGGTTACGTTTTATCCGAACGGCGGGCCTCTCGCAAGGCGGTTCGCGGGCTGTTGCTCGATTAGAATATTTCCCGTTTCCATGTTCCGAGCCGCGGGCTTCAGCCCGCGCGGTGCTGCGGAGTTGGTGCAACGTTTCTTTTTGTACGAACGTCCGCGCAAGCTGAAGCATGCGGCTCAGATAGCAGCCTGTTGAAAAAGGGCGACCTCTTGTGTGGCACCGGCTAACAGCCGGTGATGGGACGGGCTATTAGCCCGTGCCACACTTCTTCAACAGGCTCATAGCCGTGAAGCTTGCCAAAAACGACACCAGTGCTGCCAACGTAGCCGTGTTGTGTCGTGGTATGGAGCGTAATAGCCGACCTCGCTTCAATTGCTGTCGCTTCCGGTCGGGGGTGTCGCAGAGCGTACCTTTGCCTGCAAACGCCCTCGCGTCTTCACCGAAAATCTCGCGACTTGGTGCTCAGCTCGCGCAGGCTTTCCGTCACGTCGCGCAGGCGGCTGACCTCCACGTGGACGACTCGCCCGAGGCGGATCACTCGGTCGCCGGTGCCACCCATATGGGGGAAGGCGACGGAACGACGGGGGAACACGGAGAGGGGGACGACGGAGGCTTTAACATCCACCCTAAGGGTTGGCTCACGAAGCTGGTGGAGATAGTCGTCTCTCGCTTCCTCCCCCCCTCCTCCTCCCCTTCCTTTTCTCCCTCCCTCTTCAATAAGGATTTAATACGCGCCACCGCCTCGGTGTATTGGGACGGATCGTCGACTCGAAGCACGCCGCGGCTTGCGGAAAGGGATACGGGTTTGAGAACACAGGGAAATGGAAGCGGGCATGAGTCCGCGGCCATCGCGGACGCCGGCGAACGAACACCTGCTGATTTGAATGCATCACGCATTAGCCGTTTATTGCGGGAGGCATCGATCGCTTCGGGGGCGTTCGCGGCCAAG
>JADFHG010000096.1 GCA_022567365.1 Planctomycetota bacterium
CGGCGACGGCGACCTCGATCTGCGCGACTTCGCGATGCTCGGGAATTGCTTCGCCCAATCACCCCCGACCGGCGTCTGCAAGGCCTTCGACTTCAACGACGACGCGACCATCGACCTGACCGACCACGCCGCGTTCGTCGAGAATATGGGCGTGGTGAATCCGTAGAACGTCGGGGAACCACTACCGACGTTCCTCGGTGACGAGCCCAACCACCCGCCGGCAGGCCGCGGTCAGCGCCTGAAGCCGGTTCGGGATAAGGACGTACAGGCAGCAGTTGCGAAGCAGCGAGACCGCGTGTCCGAGAACGATTCGGCGTCGAAGCCGCGCGTCGTCGAAGTCACCGTAGCCCTTCGCAAAGGCCTCGGCATAGGGAAGCGGATCGTCGTCCGCACGATCATACGCGATGCGAAAGTCGATGTGCGCCAGGAAGTTCCCGATGTCGACGGCCGGATCGCCGCGCACGATCTGGTCCAGATCGAGAATCACCGCGCTGCGACCTGAGAGTACGATCTGATTGTCGTGGAAATCGCCGTGAAGGGTCATCGGATCGTACTCGTCGGCGCGGACGCAGCTTCGATCGAGATCCGCGTAGCATCGCTCGAGTTCGCTCGGCTGCCCATCGAGGAGCGTGGCCACGCGATCGAGGTACTTTCGGGTAACACGCATTTCGTCAGCAAGCGTACGCAGTTCCGTCGCAGGGCGATCGAGGATCTCGCGGACGTTCGCGGCGTGAAGTCGCTTTAGAGCAATGCCCGCCCGGTGCAGTCCCCGGCGATACTCGTCTCGAGGATATTCCCTCCCAAGAACCGACCCCGCGGCCTCCCGCCATATGATCATTTCGAGATCGACCAAATGAACGGCCGGCTCGGCCAGACAATCCGAAAGTCCGGCGTCACGGAGCTGATTGGTGGTTTCGAAGGCAACGTGGGATTGGCCCGCGCGGTACAGCTTGCCGTAGTACACCTTCGCGTCGCTCGCGACGTACCGGATGACGGCCCGACGAAATGGGGTATAGGAGTAGAGCGACGAATCGACGATATCGGCTCCGAGCATTCGACCGACGTGCCGGCTCGTGTTGGCCTCGAGCGCTTTCGCAACCAGAATGTGTGAATCCTCCACCGGCTCGTGGTACACGAGGAACCACGATCCCAACGCGAAGGCCGGGAGACCCTTCGGCAGCCCGCGGACAATCCGAAACGCGGTCGCGCGCCACGTACCGTCGCGGGCTTGAACCCTGATTCGAAGATCGAATCCGTCTCTTCTGGGTATGAGGCGATCCACGTCGTAATCCCGAGGATCCAAGCCCGGCACGCTCGACCGCAGCCAGCCCAGGAATCTCGGTCGATCAAGCAACGCTTGTAGGACTGACGACACGTCTTCGCTCGATTCCGATCACACAACGCCGCCCCACGACGGCAATTCAGGACTTGCCCCACGAGACACGGCGATCAACACGCGGGAACGTACCGCTCATGTTAACCGAAGTCGGCCTCCGGAATCTCGGCGGGCTTTGGGCACCCATGTACGCGTTCCCGCGCCCGCCAACGGGGATGCGGAATCCCGTTTTTCGAGAACGTGCGAAGGTCGCAGCGGCCGCCCGCGGGTTGGATGAGCCGGCGTTGCATCGAAACGCCGGCGCTTGATGCGTCGCTGCGGGCCGTCGCCATCGCGATCGTACATGAACTGCTAACGGACTGAATAATGTGTAGCTTGTTGTAAATCCGGGCCTTCCGGCGGGCAATTCTCCATCGCTCAGTTGCTCGGCGCGTGGCCCGGCGGCTCCGGATTGCATTTGTCATTTTTCGTCAAGGGAAAATCACTCCCTTGCACTAGACTGACACGTGATCCACGCAATAATGGCGGTGTCGATGGTGTGCGCGCTCCCTGGTTTGGGGCCTCAAACGCCACGGTTGAATGGTGTAAGTCCATGAAACACGGATGGTTACAATCGAATAGAACACCCGGTATGCCGGCGGACTCGTCCGAGCATCGTGTGGGCTTCTCGCTCGTCGAACTCATCGTGGCGATGGGTATTCTAGTTTTGATGATGGCGCTGGCCGGCCAGGTGTTCAGTGTCACTGTTCGTTCGACGGGCCAAGCGACGGCGTTGACCACGGTGAACCAGGATCTGCGTGCATTCGAGCGGATGCTGCGCGAGGATCTGCGGCACGTTCACGCGGGATCCTCATTGATCGTAATCGAGGCGAATCCGATCAACGCATATTGGACCCAGGACGGCCGGGACAGCGATAGCAACGGCGACCCGAGCGACGGCTACCCGCACTTGAGCGATTCGGAGCGCGAGGACGCGGACGGAAACATGCTTCCGCCGCGGGCCGACATCCTGATGTTGTTTACGGCCCGTACGGCGACCAGTGCGACCAACCCCGGCGTTTCGTCGGACCTCCAACAGGTGGTCTACGGTCATGCGAGGTTGGGGGAGTACGAACCGGTGGACGGCGGCTCGCAACCTTATGCGTTTGTACCGGATCCCGAGGCCTTCCCGGTATTGGAAGACGGCGTGGTCCCAGGCCTACCGGACCCCGAGGCCGTTTCGCCCACACCGGCGGACCAGTGGCACCTCGCCAATCGCCGGGTGCTCTTGATGGAGACGCCCGCGCCGCTCGCCTCCACCGGCGCGCCGGGTTGGATAAGACCGGACGAACCGGACTGTGGCGACGGGATTCCCTGCTCGGACGACGAGGGCAACTACCGACCGTTCGACGCGCACCGCATTTTGCAGGGTGAGACCGATGTCGTCTCCGAGTTTTCGTTCGACGAGATGGTGCTCACGCCGGCGAATCCTCCGCAGCCCAACGGTTGGACGACGACCGGCAAGAAGGCCTGGTATCTTCCGGCGATCTTCAACGGCCTGGGTACGCGGCCCTTTGCACGTAGCGAATTGGACCTGACCCCTCCGGCACCGGTCGGCGACCGGATCGGACATTACTTTCTGCCGCATTGCTTGTCCTTCAAGGTGGAATGGGCGCTCGATCCCCGCGACCCCGCGATCGCGGGTCGCCTCGACTCGGAACGGCGTATCCTCTGGTTCGATCCCGCCGATCCCGACGGACAGTTGGCATCCCTGAAGGAGGCCCTTCAGGACGTCAAGGATGCGGACGACGATCCGCAGCGAGAAGACGATCTGGAATATCTCCTCTGCAATCCGCTGTTCGGCCGCGATCCAGCTTCGGGAGTCGTCGCGAATACCGAGCGGTACTCTCTGTGGTGTCGGTTCGAGGAACAGTGTCCGGAGGATCTTTGCGGCGGGTCGTGCGGCGGGTCGTGCCCACCGGAGGGATGGGACGAGGTTCCGGACCCGCCTCGGCGGAATTTCGTCGTGTTCGGCGCGACGCGCCGGATGCCGGTGGATCCGGTGACGGGCGCCGGCGGCGAGCTGGTTGCGGAGGATGTCTTTCCGGTGGCTTTGCGGATCACGGTGGACGTGATCGACGCGCGGCGCCGCCTCGAGAGACCGATACGGAAGGTCATGGTAATTCCTATCGGCGGCTGAGTCGGCGGCGAAGTCGTCGGCGAAGTCGTTGTATGGTTAAGGGGCTTTGTGGTTTGTGGCGCGTGGCTTTACGCAATAGGAGTGCGGCCTAAAACCGGCGGGCACCCCGGTTCTTTCCGAACCCCGACCGTGAGGGAGGGGCTTTTAGGACGGACTCATAGGCAGGAAACCGACAGGTCGGCGATTGGTATCAACAGACCTCCGGGGAAGACGATGATGGATCACTCGACAGAGATAAATAGGTACGACGCATCTGTGCGACGACGGATAGGCGGGCGTTCGCATGCCCGCCGCCGGGCTTCGGTGCTGGTGCTCGTCGTGACCCTGCTCGGCATTCTGTTCGTCTTGGGCATCGCCTTCATGGGGATGATGAACTTCGAAGCCGGGATGAAGGCCATCGAAGAGCGGCGTACCGCTGAGCAGGTGGGCGTCGATGAACTCAACGACGTGATCTTGGCGAGCCTCGTCGAGAACCTTTTCTACGGGTCCGGTGCGACGGTCGCGTCCACGCTCGGAAGCGGGCTGGGAAACAGCTTCGCGGAAATGCCCGTCGTTCACGGCTTGCTCGCTCAGGTCGAGCCACAGCCGGTGCCGGATCCGGTGTTTCCGGGCCTCGAGGTTCTCGCGTTTACGTACTTCACCGATCCGCTCGCATTGAAAGGGACGGGGACGGTGCTGGCCGTTCCCGGCGAACCGTTCAGCTCGGTATACGCCGTCCCGCTCAATGGTGGTGACGTGCCTCCCGCCGGGATCGAGTTCCCCAATGACCCCGCGAACGGCCGGGTTCGGGTCGATGCCGACGGCGACGGAATCGCCGATACGTTTCAGGTGGCCGTGTCCGAGTTGGGCCTCTCCGAAGCGCTCGATGCGTTTCGCACGTCGCTCAACCCAGAATCCAATCCTGACGGCGAGATCTACCTCGGCCAGCGCGTCATCCCGCACGGTGCGTTCGTCAACCTGAACGAGTCCCACCCGAATATGATCTTCAACCTGATGAACAACGTATCGGGTTTCGTGGTGTGGACCGAGTGGGAGTCGTTTAGACCGCCCTATTCGCCGCTCGTCGAGGAACGCATGTTGCGGAGGCGGATGTCTCTGCCGCCCCGGTCGCTCTCCCCTTCGGAGTTGACGGGCAATCCGTTCATAGACCAGGAGCAGTATCCGGACGGCGACGGTGTGTTACGAAAGTTCCTGTTTCCGCCGAACGAGGTCGTCTACGAGACGGGGCTGGACGGCGCGGCCGGACACCGGTCTTCGGCCTACGCCGTGGACGAGATGTACGAATCGATTGATCCGGAAGACGACTTCACCCTGTGGGCGATGCGGATGAATCCCATCGTCTCGCAAAAGGGTGCCCCCGGCGACGAGAACATCGCGCGGCCCGAGTACGACCGCCGGCACCTCTTCACCACGGTAGGCCATACGGATCTGCTGGCGCGCCGCGTGGCGGTCGATATGACCACGACGGGCCTTTCGCCGAGCGGTCCGCCCGTTCCGATGAAGGACATCCTCCTCGCGATGCGCGAGGCCCAGAAACCGCAGCCCAACGATCCCGAGGTCCCCACCGTGCGTTTCCCGCGGACGGACTATCCGCACGACCTGCTGAACGGCTCGACCGACCCCGACGATGACTGCGAGAACGCGGCCGATCTCGATTGTGTGTTCGACCCCCGCAAGGGCCGTCTGCGATTGAGCCTGGCGTGGTTGCAGGACGCGCTGGAAGACGGCGTCATTGACGAGACCCAGCGGAACCTCCTTGTTCAAGACACCTTCACGATGATGCTCAAGAACGCCCGCGGCCCGATGCCCGGCGTTCCCGGTGACGTCAACCCGGACGCGATGTGGGATCTCGACCGAACGGCGGCATCGCTTACCGCGAACCTGATCGACTTCATGGACAAGGATCTGGACGTTCCCAGCGATCCGAACAGCGCGGACTTGCACAAACCGACACGAATCGCGATTCGATCGAGCGACTTCGGCGACATGAATACCGTGGGATGCTTTCGCGGGGCCACCGGCGCGTTGAATTGCTTCGACGAGGGCTCGGCGACGGAATACGTCTACGGCCTGGAGAGACAAGTCTACATCACGGAGATCGCCGCGCACGTCACGGCACAAGAGGATGGAGCACTGGACGTGGCGGGGTCGGCGTACGGTATCGAACTCTTCAACCCGTATGACGAGCCGATCTGGCTCAAGGACTCGACGGAGCACCCCAGCGCCGGCAACTATGTACTCCACATCGGTACCGACGGTTCGATGGAAGAGATCATCCTGCCGAACGGCGTCGTCAATCCCGGGGGATTCCTGGTGATTGTGAGCACCGGCGATGCGGCAATGCTCGGTGCGGGCCAAGCGGCCTTCGTCGAGATTGACGACCTCGCGTTCGAATCCGGCGATGAGATCTACCTCACGCGGAAGATCAGCTACCCTCTAGGCATCGGTCTGGTGTCGAAGTTCGTCGTGGTCGATCAGTTCCACGTGGGTGGCGGTCTCGCCGATGTGCCGCAGGATCCGGAGCCCATCGAGGGCGAACTCGAGTCCATCGAGCGGGAGTCGGTGACTGAAAACACGCCTTGGATGGCGACGCTTCCGGCGGATGGGAATATTCGCACTGGCGAAGAAACCAGTCTCGGGTTCGAGAACTCGCCCACCGTCGAGCCTTATCGACCGGTCGAGGTCAACTTCGCCAACACCGGCAGCTTCGTCGAGATCACCGCGACGGACGACAACGGCGTGGAGTTCATCGTGACCGATGGCTCGCTGCCCACGACCGGGTCGCTCCTTTTGCTCATGCGGCACGCCAACCGCGCGATCAGCGATCTCGACGACGACCCCGACGCCGGTCTGGCGTTCACCACCCAACTCGCGGGCGAGCTGCCGTTGCCGCTCGTGTACACGATCAATCCCAACACGGGCGTCGGCAAGTGGGTCCAACCGGGGGGCGCTTCGGGGAAATTCGCGAAGAAGCAGATCGACAACGGCCGCATGCCGGTGTTCGACGTCGCCAAGGTACACCGCCTTGATCCGAGCAACGAGACCGCGTATCCGGTGGACGTACCGGGCGCGCTCGGCACGCTTCCATGGGGACAACTCATCTTCGATTACTTCACGGTCTTGCCGTTGTCGAACCCGAGCCCCTATGCCCATGAGCCGGGTGATACCGAGTTCACCATCGAGGATGTAGCGCCATACACCCAACCGAGAGTCGACTTGGACGGGCTTCGGGTGTACGGCGTTGCGGATATCAACGCGGCGCCGTGGATGGTGCTGGCGGGGCTGCCGCTCGTGCCTATGGAGAAGATCCCCGCGGCGTTTCGCGAAGAGATGGGCCTGTACTTGGGGCTGGACCCGGCTTTCGATGACGAGGCTTTTTCGCTCGGCGACCACCTCGCGCAAGCGATTGTCGCATACCGGGAGGCCCGGGAGGTCAAGGGGCTGGACGGTGGGTTCACGACGGGTGATTACAACAACACGTCGAGTACGGGGCCGCAATTGGGTCGCGGCTGGCGCGCTCCGACACCCGCCGCCCGACGCGGGTTCGGGTTTATGTCCGTCGGTGAATTGGCCAACGTACGGCACCCCCTCGCGTCGGAATCGACATACACCATCGACGGTAACGCCGTCATGAACGTGGCTGACAAGAAAGACGGTTACGTCAAGGCGATCGCGGCGCTGGTGGCGCTTGGCGACTGGGTTTCGGTCCGGTCACAGGTCTTCACGGTCTACGGCACGCTTCGCGGCGAGATGGACGAGGAAGTGGCCGAGAACGAGTCGGACCCGAATACACGGGATGAACTCCGTGCGGCCGACGTGGACTCCCGCGCGGTCCGATTCCAGCAAACGGTCGATCGATTGCCGACGTATCTCGGCGAATCCCTGCCGCTGCTGATCGGCGAGCGTTACGTGGGTGCCTACACGGACACGACGACCGACTGATTCGCCACGAGAACGAACCAAGATACTTATCACGGGGGCGGGCGGTTGAATCCGCCCTCCCCCTCGTCGATTCCGGTGCCATGCGCCGTCACGTCCGGCGGGGCGCTCGGCGATCAACCGTCTGGTGGGTCGCGTCGGATCGCCCGGCGGCGGACGATCCGGGCGGCTTGGTTGCATTACATCACGATCTCGAACCCCTCGAAGACCGGGTGTGAGAGATACGTGCCTTCCGGCGTGCCAAGTCCAGCGTGGCTGACCCGGCGACCGGGCGAGAACTCGGCGATTGGTGGGGGCAGAGGCCGATCCCGCGCGGAAACCGTGATTAGCCCCGTCCTGGAGGCGGTCGGAGCCGGATCGGCACGTTGGATCGATCGGCCAGCCACGAATGACAGCGCGCAGGGCCAGTATTGCTTGATTCGGCGTACTCGTTCTGATACAATCGCGACCTGGGGATGTTAACACCGGGACATCCAGGAATAGTACATTCCGGACCATTGCTACACCGGCCGGAGTGGTAAACGCCCAGGCGTGAATTAGCTTCTACGAAGATGCGCGGGCCATCGATCTTGTTCTCGCGCATGAACCTCTAGCTGATCGGTCCGTCGCGGAGTTCGTGTTTGCATCGTGGGAGAAAGTTATTGTGACCATGCGACAAGCAATCGTTCTGACATCGGTGTTTCTGGTTTCGTCTGACCGTACGGCGACGGCACAGTGGGTGAGTTTCACGGACGACACCGCCTCGCGTCTGATTCTCTCGCCTTTCGCGGACGATCCGGGCGGGCTGCCGATCAACGATGGCAAGGAGAAGGATATGGCGGTCGGCGACCTGAATCGGGACGGTCTGACCGACGTCGTCGTGGTCCGCAAGCTCCAGTTCTCCAATCCGGGGGCCAGGCAGGATGTCCTGCTCATCAACGAAAACGGTGTTCTTACGGATCGAACCGCGGACTTCGCTCCAGGCTTCATTACGGAAATGACGGATGCCCGTGACGTGTTCATCGGCGATTTTGACGGCGACGGGTGGGATGACGTGATCATCGCGAACACCTTCTGGCAGCAGCCGAAGTACTATCGCAACTTGGGGGACGACGGTAACGGAAACTGGTTCGGTCTGGCCGATGAATCCAAGGCGCGCTTCCCCGAGATCGTTGTCGCAAACCTGCCCGGACCGCAATTCTGCGCGGTGTGGGGCGGAGATGTCACCGGTAACGGCGCTTTGGACATCTACTTTTCGAACTATGCGCAATCAGACGGTACGACCGACGTGCTGCTCATCAACTCAGGTAGCGGCATCTTTACCGACGAAACCGACGCTCGACTCGGGGACTACGCCAACGTCGCCTTCGGTACGGCGGTTGAAATCTACGATGTGGATAACGACGGAGACAACGACATCGTCAAGATCTCCACGCTCTACGCGGCGGATCCCTTCGACGCACGTTGGCTGGGCATCCTGTACAACAACGGAAAGGGATCGTTCAACAACGTTCAGGAGATCTTCAACGCCGAGCCGTACATGTTCGACATCGGGGATCTGAACGGCGACGGCATGCTGGACATCTATCATCAGGGCGATCAGCAAGATCGAGTCCTCATCGCTACGAGCATGACGCCGGATGTCAATGTCACGTATACGGTCTCGCAGCCCAGCCCGTCTCCGCGGACGACGGGGTTCGGCGGAAACTCCAAGCTCGCCGACGTCGACGGTGACGGCGATCTCGACGTCGGAATCGCACCGGTAGACGTTGATATACAAAACTGCAGCGGATTCCTGGCGGGTGATTTCGCGCTGCTCAGAAACGACGGGACGGGCGGACTTTCCGATCCCTGGCTGGACAACCAGGACCAGAACATTCACGTTCGCCCGCATGACTTCGCGTTCCTCGACGTCGACAACGACGGATGTATGGACATCTTGATGGGCCTGTGCGAAGGATGGCGAGTCTTCATCCAGGACGGGTGTGACCCGCCGCTGCCGGGCGACGGCGACGGCGACGGCGACGTCGACTTGGCCGATCACGGGGTCTTCGTCCAGTGTGCCACTGGGCCGGGTCCGCACGATCTCTCCGCGACGTGCGCCGCGTTCGACCTGGACGGAGATCAAGACGTCGACCTGGCCGACTGGTCCGTGTTTCAGGTCGGTTTCACTGGTTCGTGATAGACGTACGCGACCACACGTGGTCGAGGTCGTTGATTGCTCCCGCCGTCCCGTGGCCTGGGCCGGAGCGT